>JABUFC010000011.1 GCA_013314715.1 Bacteroidales bacterium
TAGAAAATTTTAATCAAAACAACCTTCCAGCCAATTGGCTTGGATTGGATTTTAAAGAATTTTCAAAAGAAAAATCGCTTTTTGACTATCAACAAAAAGCATTAGAAAATGCTTTAAAAGCATTATATCTTTATTATGAACAATACAAAGAAAATAAATCTGAATTTTATAAGCATTATCAAAACAATGGACTAAATCAGGATTTAAACTACAATGTAAAAAAAGAAAGCAAAACTATTAAATATTTATTGGAATACGATAAAGATTATCCTATTGTTGACGATAAAATATCCTTTGAATATTTTATCAACCGAATGAGTTTTTGGATGGCAACAGGTTCTGGCAAAACACTTGTTATAGTAAAACTTTTGGAATTACTTGGCTATTTGATGCAGAACAATAAAATACCAAATAAAGATATTTTGTTTTTGACCTATAGGGACGATTTAATTGATCAATTTCAAAAGCATATTTATGAGTTTAATTCAGCTGGACATAATATTTCAATTAATTTAATTGATTTGAAGCAATATGCAACAAGTAAACAAAATCCTAATTTGAAATATGTTAATACTATAGATGTTTATTTTTATAGAAGCGATTTAATTTCTGATGAACAAAAAGATAAAATTGTAAGTTACAAGAATTATGATAATAACGGGAATTGGTATATTCTTTTGGATGAAGCACACAAAGGAGATCGCGAAGATAGTAAAAGACAAATATTTTATTCCATCTTGAGTAGAAATGGTTTTATTTTTAACTTTTCTGCAACATTTACAGATGATAGAGATTATGCAACCTGTGTTTATAACTTTAACCTTGCAAGGTTTATCGAAGAGGGATATGGCAAACATATTTATATTTCAAAAGAAAATATAAAAGCATTAGAAAATAAACAAACAGTCGTAGAAACAGAAAAGCAAAAAATTCTACTTAAAATATTTATTTTACAAGCTGCTATAAATAAGCAATTTGAAGAAATTAGGAATAATTCCAATAATTTATACCATAAACCACTTTTACTTACACTTGTTAATTCTGTAAATACAGACGATTCTGATTTGGAATTGTTTTTCATAGAAATTGAAAAAATTGCATCAGGCATTGGTAATAAAGATATTTTGGAAAAAGCAAAAGAGGAAATTATTGCAGAACTTTCATCAGAAACAGCAAAATTTGAGTTTGAAGAAAATCAATTAAACCAAAATTTACAGGAAATTATTAAAGGTTTAGGTTATCATGATATTTTAAACTATGTTTTTAATGCTTCTACAAACGGAAAAATCGAAGTTTTAAAGATACCATCAAACAAGCAAGAATTGATATTTAAACTGACTACTTCCGATAGACCATTTGCTTTAATGAAAATTGGAGATATAACAGAATGGATTAAAACTAAGCTTAGCAATTATGAAATTATTGAAAAATTTGATAACGAAAGCATTTTCAGAAATATTAATAATAATGAAGATATTTCAATATTAATGGGTTCTCGTTCTTTTTATGAAGGATGGGACAGCAATAGACCTAATATCATTTTGTTTATCAATATCGGAAAGGGTACAGATGCCAAAAAATTTGTTCTTCAATCTATTGGACGAGGAGTAAGAATAGAACCATTGCCTAATAAACGAAGAAGAGCACTCTATCTTTATAATAATAACGAAATTGATAAGAATATTTTTGAAAAAATAAAAGATAATATTGAACCTCTTGAAAGTTTATATGTATTTGGAACAAAAGCCGATAACTTAAAAGAAGTTGTAGAAACATTAAAACAAGAAAAACCCGAAGTTTTACTTGGCGATTTGTTTGAAATCAATCCTGCTGTTAAAGACAAAGTCCTAATTATTCCTGTTTACCGTGATTCAGACAAAATCATTGTAGAAGAAAAAGATGTTGTGAAATATCCTATTCATCCCGATGATTACCAAATGGTGAACGATTTCTTTAACTGCATTGGAGATAAAATAGCATTATGCAAATTTGACTGCGATGTAAGAGTATTAAATAAACTAAAAGAAGTTTTTAATGGACATAAGAGTGCATATTTTATTGAGACAAAAGACCAAATAAAAATCAATAATCCAGAATTTTTATTACGAAATATATTTAAGCATTTTTCCAATAAAGCTAAAGAGTTTAAAACATTCAAAAAACTTGAAGAAGAAATTATTCATTTCAAGCGGATAAACATTACAGCTGATAAGTTAAATTCTTTACGTGAAAAAATTGAAAAAGTTAAGAAAGCAAAAGATAAAGATCAATTAAAAAAAGAAATAAAAGAAAAATTCGAGAAAAAAGAAATTGATATTGATGAATATACGAGACAAATAGAAAATTTGTCAACAAATATAGTGAAAGAAACAGAAAGCAAATATTCAACAAATGAAAATTTAAAGATAAAATATATTGCTAACCATTACTACTTGCCAGTTGCATTAACAGAATCCGAAAGAGCAGATTTTATACAGCACATTATAAAACATAAGAGCGAAGTAGATTTCATAAATGAATTGGAAAATTATTTACAACAAGAAAATAATTATTTTAGCCAATTCGATTGGTGGTTTTTTTCGAAAATTGACGAAACATTAGATGAAATTTATATTCCTTATTACAATCCTAAGACAAACAGAATCGATAAGTTTAAACCTGACTTTATTTTCTGGCTCAAAAAAGGTGATGAATATACCATTCTCTTTGTTGATCCAAAAGGTACAGAACACTCAGATGCATATAGAAAGATTGATGGATATAAAAGAATGTTTGGAACAAAAGCTGGTAATTATAATAACCTAAAGATTAAGGTGAAATTGTTGCTAAAAACATCTGATTTGGCTAAAGTTGAAGAAGAATATAAAAATTATTGGTTTGATAGTCTAATTAATTTGAAAACAATGTTGCCCTAAATAATTTAAAAATAAAAAATTTATTATAGATAATGGTATATGTTTCATAGATAACACTTTTTTATTTCAATTTATACAGAAAATAATGATAGGTATGGGTTGTAAATTTTTATATTTTTAACAAATGGCGGGCCTAACCATTATCATTAAATCAATTTGTGAATAGCATGTAATAGAAATTCCTTCATACTTGAATTATTAACAACTACTACTTTTTTTATTTTTAAATTTATTTTGATTGGACGTTTCATTAAGATACTGGTTTTAAGTGTAGCAAACTTTTTTTGTTTATTTAAAAAAGTCATATCTTTGTCAAAAACAACCTTAAAATGAAAAACGAATTACCTATTAAAGGCATACAAGAAGCCGATTTAAATGGAAAAATAGTCCTTGTTCGTGTCGATCATAATGTAGTTAAAAAAGGAGTTATTTACGACCCTTACCGAATTGATGCCACCTTAGGAACTTTATATTACATTAATGCAAAAGGTGGTAAAATTATATTAATGACCCATGTTGGACGTCCTAAAAATAAAAAAACAGGCGAAATAGAAATCAACGAAAATACTTCCGTGCAGCCCATAGTTGATTATTTACAAAATAAATTACATATAAACATAGGTGTTCCAGAATTTACCCGAGATGGAAATTATGGCTATTTTGGTATCGAAACTTCTGTCAACCATATGATTCGTGAATTAAAAGAAGGGAAGTTAGATGCCATTTATTTGCCCAACACTCGTTGGTTTAAGGGCGAAGAAGCCAAAGGCGAAGAAAGTAATCGTTTTGCTAATCAATTAGCCGGTTTAGCCGATATATTTGTAAACGATGCTTTTGGTTCATGGCAACCCCATGCTTCTACTGTAAAGGTTAATCAATATTTACCATCGTATGCAGGCTTTTTGATGCAAAAAGAACTCATCAATTTAGAACGTATTTTTAATCCCAATAAACCCTTTTTAGCTGTAGTTGCTGGCTCTAAATTCGATACCAAAATTGATTCACTATATGCTTTACTGCAAAAAGCCGATTATTTAATGCTCGGAGGTGTTATTTATAATGCCTATTTAGCAGCAAAATACAATATTCATATTAAAGGCATTGAAGACGAAGACTTAGCACATGCCAAAAATTTTGTAGAGTTTGCTCAAAAATATCAGGAAAAAATCATAGAATGTCCTTATATTGTAGAGTCCGATACGCTAGAGGGGAAAATTGAAGGTCGTTATCGTGTTCATGATATTCGAAAACTACAGTCTGGAACTGCCTTAAATTATGTACTCGATGTGGCTGCCGATAATTTTAAAGAACCACATATTGTTGACGTTTTTCACAAAGCCAAAACTATTTTTGTAAATGCCGTTATGGGTTTTATGCCATATTTTAACGAAGGCACCATAGCACTCGATCAAATTATCGACGAAAGTCCCGACTCGGTAAAGCTATATGGCGGTGGCGATACCATGCAAGAACTCAAACGCTTATTACCGGGTTTGTATATCGTAGCTCTTGATAGCCCTCGTTATTATATTTTTACAGGTGGCGGAGCGGTGCTTAAAGCTATTCAGGAAGGAACTTATACAGGTATAGAACCTGTAAAAGTGTTAATGAAATAATTTAAAAAATTGTTTTTAGAATTCGTAAAAAATATGTAGGTTTGTAGCTAATTTATTAAATGCAATTTTAGTCATGACTGAAAAAATTGGAGTTATTTCTCAAATTATTGGACCTGTTATCGACGTTTCGTTTGAAATATCGGGTTCAGAGTTGCCGAAAATAAAAGAAGCCTTGGAAATAGAGCGTGAAAATGGCACCAAGCTTATAATTGAATGTCAACAACATATCGGCGAGCACTCCATACGAGCTATAGCAATGGACAGTACCGATGGTTTACGTCGTGGAATGAAAGTTGTAGCCAAAGGTGACAATATAAAAATGCCTATTGGTAATCAAATTAAAGGTCGTTTATTAAATGTAGTAGGAGATAGTATCGATGGCTTAGGAGAAATGAATAAAGAAAAAGGCCGTCCTATTCACTCCAAACCACCCAAGTACGAAGACTTATCAACCGATACCGAAATATTATTTACAGGTATCAAAGTAATTGATTTGCTCGAACCTTATTCTAAAGGAGGAAAAATTGGTTTATTTGGTGGTGCGGGTGTTGGTAAGACAGTTATTATTCAGGAATTGATAAACAATATTGCCAAAGGATACAGTGGTTTATCGGTATTTGCAGGCGTTGGCGAACGCACACGCGAAGGTAACGATTTATTGCGCGAAATGATAGAAGCCAATATTGTAAAATATGGTCCTGAATTTAAAAAGAGTATGGAAGAAGGTGGCTGGGATTTATCGAAAGTAGATAAAAAATTACTCGAAGAGTCGTCGCTTACTATGATTTTTGGTCAAATGAACGAACCTCCCGGTGCACGTGCAACTGTGGCATTAAGTGGTTTAACTGTAGCCGAATATTTTCGCGATGGCGATGTAACCGAAGGCGGCAAGGGACGCGATATTTTATTTTTCATCGACAACATATTCCGTTTTACACAAGCTGGTTCAGAAGTATCGGCTCTATTAGGACGTATGCCAAGTGCCGTAGGCTATCAGCCAACGTTGGCAACCGAAATGGGTTTAATGCAAGAACGTATTACTTCAACTAAAAATGGTTCTATTACATCGGTTCAAGCTGTTTATGTACCTGCCGACGATTTAACCGACCCTGCTCCTGCTACCACCTTCTCGCATTTAGACGCTACCACCGTTTTGAGCCGTAAAATTGCCGAATTAGGTATTTATCCCGCTGTTGACCCTCTCGATTCCACATCGCGAATTTTAACACCCGATATCGTTGGCGAAGCGCATTATAATTGTGCACAACGCGTTAAAGAAATTTTACAGCGATATAAAGAACTACAAGATATTATTGCCATACTAGGTATTGATGAATTATCGGAAGAAGACAAATTGGTTGTACACCGTGCTCGACGTGTTCAACGATTCTTGTCTCAACCTTTCCACGTAGCCGAACAGTTTACAGGATTAAAGGGCGTTATGGTATCGATTGAGGACACCATTCGAGGTTTTAATATGATTATGGATGGCGAAGTAGATTATTTACCCGAAGCGGCATTTAATTTGTGTGGAACTATTGAAGATGCCATTGCCAAAGGTGAACGCATGTTGGCCGAAGCTAAAGCATAGAAAAATGAAAATCGAAATTATAACACCAAAAGATAAACTTTACGAAGGCGAGATTACATTAGTATCATTGCCGGGAACACTAGGCGCATTTGAAATATTAAATAATCATGCTCCTATTATTTCTACCCTTATGGCAGGGGAGGTTAAAATTATAGATAAAGAAAAAAATAATTATATTTTTAAGATAAAAAGTGGTTTGGTAGAGGCATCCAATAATACAATTTGGGTTTTAGCAGAAACTTAAATTATTATTTATGAAATAGCCATGAGCACCAATGTATACCAACCGAATATGAAATTATCACTCACCCATAAGCCTTGCTCTTTATTTGAATGGCGTATTCTATCTCGTCAAACTGACGAGAAAAATTCAGACATCTATTTAAAAAAATAAAAAATAATTACAGATGAAAAAAAATTTACTTTTAGCATGTGCATTTTTTATACCTATGTTTCTTTTTTCGCAAGAAACAATAACTTTTTGGGCTTCTGACAGTTTGCCTGTAACGGCATCGTATTATGAAAATGATGTAAATAAACCCTATATGCTATTGCTGCATCAAGCAGGTTATAGTAAGGGCGAATATAAAGAAACAGCTCCTCGATTGATGAACTTAGGTTACAATTGCTTAGCAGTCGATTTACGTTCAGGCGATCAGGTGAATTTTATTCAAAATGAAACGGCAAAAGAAGCCAAAAAACGTAAGCTTTCAACCGAATATTTAGAGGCTCAAAAAGATATTGAAGCCGCTATAAATTATGCATATAATAAAAGTAAAAAGCCAGTTATTTTAGTAGGAAGTTCTTACTCTGCTTCTTTGGCTTTGTTAATAGCTAAAGGAAACGAAAAGGTAAAAGCAGTGGTAGCATTTTCACCGGGCGAATATTTTGGTTCAAATTTTAAGGTACAATCACAATTAAAAGGATTTGATAAACCTGTTTTTATTGCTTCAACACAACGTGAATACCCTTATATTACCGATTTAGCGAAAAATATTCCTGATAATTTAAAAACAATGTTTAAACCTCAAGAAGGACAGGGTGAACATGGCTCAAAATGCTTATGGACATCATCGGCTAATAATAAAGAATATTGGTTGGCTATTCTTATGTTTTTCAATAAAATTAATGATAAAAAATAAATATTTTTAAAATTTATATTACATTTGTATAAACAAATTCAATATCTATTATGGTAAATAAGGTTATTTTAATTGGTAATGTTGGAAAGGATCCTATTATTCGTAATGTAAACGATAATACTCCTGTAGCAACTTTTACATTAGCCACCAATGAGATTTATAAAGATTCTCAAGGGAATTCGCAAAAGAATACCGAATGGCACAATATTGTAGCATGGCGCAATTTAGCTCAATTAGCCGAAAAATTTATACGTAAAGGGAGTCAGATATATGTAGAAGGTAGATTAAGAACTAGAACCTATACCGATAAAGATAATCAACAGCGTACTATTGTTGAAATTTTAGCTGACAAGATTCAGTTATTAGGCAAAAAAGAAAGCGACGAAAATATTCAATCACAAACCAATGTTGATACTGTTCAGGAAATGAATCCTAATGTTTCTGGAGATAATATAAACGAAACTTTAAGTACCGATGGCGAAACAGGAGATTTACCTTTTTAATATAAAAAATAAAATTACACTTTGTTAGAGTCTGATATGATTGAAATTATTATAGGAGCGATAGCATTGCTATTGCTTCTTTTTTTAAGTGCAATGATGTCGAGTGGAGAGGTAGCTTTTTTTTCGCTAAAAAAAGCTGATTTAGAGTTGTTAAAGAAAAATGATAAAAAATTATATCAAAAAATAATAACATTATTAAATAACCCTGAAAAATTGTTGGCTACTATTTTAACAGGGAATAATTTTATCAATATTGCTTTTGTAATTGTTTCGGTTTGGTTTACAAATCGAATTATAGTTTTTAATGGAAATGTAGTTTTAATCTTTGTTATCCAAACTATATGTGTTACTATTTTTATACTCATATTTGGCGAAATAATGCCCAAAGCCATTGCTACTCATAACCCTTTAAAAATAGCGGCCTTTGTTTATCCTTTTATTATAGTTGTTCAAATAATATTTTCTCCCATTATTAGTCTTTTATCTAAAACTACGTTTATAATTAAGAATAAAATAAAGCATCATCAAAAAATAAATTTCGATGATTTATCGAATGCCATTGATTTAGCAGCTGACGATTTGAAAGACGAAAAAAAAATTTTAAAAGGAATAGTAAACTTTGCCAGCATTCGAGTTAAAGAAATTTTAATTCCACGAATGGATGTTAAAACCGTTGACATTAAACATTCATTTAGCCAGATTATTGAACAAATTCGCGAATCGGGTTTTAGTCGTATTCCTGTTATTAAAAATTCATTTGATAATATTGTTGGGGTGCTATATATTAAAGATCTTTTGCCACACTTGCATAAAAACGATTTTAAATGGCAATCGCTAATTCGTCCTCCATACTTTGTACCGGAGTCAAAGTTTATAAATGATTTACTCGAAGAGTTTCAGCAAAAAAAAATTCACATGGCAATTGTTATTGATGAATATGGAGGAATGTCAGGTATTGTTACGCTCGAAGATATACTTGAAGAAATTGTGGGCAATATTGACGATGAATTTGATACCGATTCGCAACCTTTTATAAAAATAAATGATTATACCTACGAAGTAGATGGGAAAATGCTTATAAACGATTTTTGTCATATTGCTAATATAGACGATACTATTTTCGATGAGGTTAAAGGCGATTCAGAAACCATTGCTGGTTTAATACTTCAACATAGTGAATTGTTACCAAAGGTCAATTATAAAGTACAAATAGCTAATTTTACTTTTGTAGTTAAACAAGCCGATAACCGAAGAATAAAAACAGTTCAAATTATTTTACCTCATTAGTTTATGGGTTATAAGTTTACTTTTTATATTTTATTTTTAATTTTATTAAATGCATGTCAATCGAACTATACGCCTAAACCCATGGAATATTTTCGTATAGATTTTCCTCCCAAAAAATATAAACATTACGATAGTCTTTGTCCTTATCGTTTCGATTTTCCTGATTATGGTCAAATAACCAAAGGTTTGGGCAATCAAGAGCAACATCCATGTTGGATAAATATAGTATTTCCTTCTTTTAAAGCTACATTATATATTAGTTATTTTAAGATAGAACAGAATTTACCAAAATTGTTGGAAGATTGTCGTTCGTTAGCCTATAAACACGATATAAAAGCCGATGCTATACACGAAATATTATATGCCGATTCGTTAAATAAAATATATGGAATGGTGTATGAAATAAAAGGTAATGCTGCCTCTCCACTACAATTTTATCTGACCGATAGCACCCAACACTTTTTACGCGGAAGTTTGTATTTCGATGTTAAACCCAATAAAGATAGCTTAGCACCTGTTATTGATTTTTTACAAAAAGATGTTAAGCACTTAATCGAAACGTTGCGATGGAAATAATTACCAACAATGAACATTATATACTAGTATTAGATAAAATTAATGATATAACTTTTTACCAAAATTATTTACCTGAAAACATTTTATTACAAGCTCAATCGAACTTTAAAAGCCAACAACGTCAATGCGAATGGTTGCATACACATTTTTTAATATACAAAATAACAGGCAAATATCAATCATATAGTTTAAATCAGTGGCATAAACCATATTGTAACGAAACGAAGCACCTTATAAGCATTTCGCATACTGAACATTATATAACGCTTATGTTGATGTATCGAGGCAGGGGAGGGGTAGATATGGAAGAAACCAATCGGTTATTTATTAAAACATCACTCAAATTTGTTCATAGTAACGAAAAAAAATGGGCAAACGAAAATAACGATTTCCGAAAAATTTGGTGTTTTAAAGAAGCTGCTTATAAATTAATAACAAATGCAAGTCCTGATTTTAAAACACACTATATTTGTTCATTAAATAATAATAACGCTAATGTAATATATTTGCCTTCATGCAACCATATAAAAATGGAATATATTGAAAATGAAAATTATTTTCTAACTTGGTGCTTTGAAAAAGAATAACATGGCACTTTTACCATTCCATAAAAAGCAATTGGCGTTACTAATTGACCCCGATAAGGTTAATAACATGCAATTGACATCTATTTGTCGGCAATTAAAAAAAACACCTTTCGATTTGATTTTAGTGGGGGGTAGTTTGGTTATGGGCGATTTAGATTCAGTAATTGCTTATTTAAAGAAACATACATCGTTACCTGTTTATTTATTTCCTGGTAATGCAATGCAACTTTCCGATAAGGCCGATGGTATTTTATTTTTATCGTTGCTTTCGGGACGCAACCCCGAATATTTAATAGGCCAGCAAGTAATTGCTGCGCCTATATTAAAACGTATGCAATTAGATGTAGTATCGGTTGCCTATATGCTTATCGAAAGCGGAAAAACTACCAGTGTAGAATACATGAGTAATACTAAACCCATACCTTCTGATAAAATAGATATTATTGTAGCTACTGCACTTGCAGCTGAGTATTTAGGCTTTAAGATGATTTATTTAGAAGCGGGGAGTGGGGCTTTAAAACCTGTTTCGCAAGAAATAATAAAAAGCATTGCGGAGCAAGTACATATTCCTATAATTGTTGGTGGAGGCATTCACAATGTTCATATCGCACAAAATTGTTACAATGCAGGAGCTTCGATGGTAGTTATTGGTTCTGCTATTGAACAAGATGTGCGTAAAATTAACGAATTCAATTCTTTACAAAAGTAGCAACGTTGGTCTCTTTAGGCGATTGTACGATACATTTATATATACCTGAGTTTAACGATTCGATGTTAACATTAAAATAATTACTGCCAAATTCTTTAGGTATTATGGTTTGAAAGACTAACTGACCTAATTCATTATAAATAGATATTTGATATTCGTTAGTGCGTACGATAGGTATAAATAAATTTTGAGATGTTGGATTTGGGAAAACTTTTAAAGCACTAGAATATCGATTGTTTTCAGAAAAATAATTAATAGGGTTAAAATGATATAAAATTTTAAATTGGTAAATGTATGCCCATTCGGCTTTAATTTTATATTGACTTTCGGTAAATAATACGAGATAATTACCATCAGGCGTTTTAGTTGAAGCCGGGTAACCATAAAACCTATAAAAACTCGGATTGGGACGTTCAAAAACAAGAAAAGGAATATATTCGTGAGGATTACCAACAATTTCATCGGGATACAATTTATAAAGCCATATAGCATCTTGGTTGTGCTCATAATATTGCGAAAAATTTCCTCTACGGTCGGTTGCAATTATCCATACATGATTAAAAATAGGCTCGTAAAAAATCCATGGTGATGGGCAGAAAAAACCATCTGCAATATTTGTTAATGCAGGTTCTGTCCATGAAAGTCCATAGTCGTATGATTCAACCTGAAAATAGTTTTCTCCAAAAAATCCAGAATCGTTTCTAAAAAGACCGATGATAACTCCATTGCCTAAATAAGTAAATGAAGCTTCACTAATTTTGTATTGATTCGATAAACGATAGTCCCAAACATAAACAATACTATCCCAGTTTGAACCATCCCAGCTATGACGCAATTCGCAATATTTAGCAGAATAAATGGTGTTGTAATAACCGATATTATTGTTACCGAAAATTTGATTAGTGCCCGATGACGTACCTTCGCTAGCAATGGTAAATGGACCTTGCCATGTTTGGGCTTTATCATCGCTATACATAAAGCAATAATCAATATGTACCCCAGCGAAGGCATCGAATTTTCTAAATGTTACAATTATTCTTCCATTTTCGGTAACACCACCATGTACATTTCTGTCGTCGTAGGGGCTTTCAAATAATACGATAGGAATAGACCAATTGTCGCCATTATCGAGTGAGGTGCGCATCATAATGCGGCCACCATTGCCAACATGATTGCCATTCTGACCTGGATCTTGGCGAAAAAAATGATATATCGTACTATCTATTGTAATTAAAAAACCTTCGGAATTGTGATCGTTCGTTTTGTAAGATAAGGTTGGTTCTGTTATAAGTGGATAGTCGTTAGGGTTTAAGTATTGTGCCCATGAAAAGCTCGACAATAATATAAATAGTAAAATAATTTGATATTTTATTATAACTCCCATAGAATTGATATTACAAATATATAATAAATAGTATAAAAATCAAATACTTTTAAAGTAATTACATTTTTAAAATAATTTTATTAACGGTTGCAAATGACGAGACAAGGTATTTTTTATGGCTTTGTAAATTTTCACAGATATAGCGAGTTCGGCGTTTTTCTATCATTTTAAACTGAAAGCCATTGCTTAATTGAAAAATGCTACCAGGGTTTAAATCTTTAACATAAATAATAGGCGTTGGATGATCAATTTTATTGATAGCTTCAATTATTAAAGCATCGCGTTTTTTTGAATAAATAAAGGGTTTTAAGAATTGCTTAATTATAGTATCAGTTATTTGAGGATGAAATAATTGGTTTTCGATAGCTTGATTTAAAAGGTTGAAAAATGTTTGTTGCCATTCAATACCATGAGGTTTATTTTTGTGTTTGTATTGTTTAACAACAAGTAGGTGAGCATATTCATGTAAGAAAACATAAAGAAATTTTGAAGGAGAAAGGTTGTTATTCAATGAAATAATATAAATATGTTTAGACTTATCATCTTTCATGTAGCCCAGTTTGGTGTGTCTAGGTGGTTCTATTTTTACCTTTAAATTAGGAATAGCTTTTACTAAGTTATCAATGTATTCTACAACTTTTTCGTTTTTTACAAATGGGAATAAAGGGTGTTTTACGTTCATGATAGAGTATTTAAAAAAAACATGTAAATTTACACAGAATTTTAAATCTATGTTGTTGCTTTTCCATATAGGGCGTTACTTTTTATTGTTAAAAAAGGTGTTTTCAAGACCAGAACGTGGAAGAGTATATATGCAGCAAATTTTGAACGAATTATTAACAGTAGGTTTCAATTCGTTAGGAATTGTAGTTATAATTTCTGTATTTATGGGGGCTGTAATTACGCTACAAACGGCTTATAATCTCGAAAATCCACTAATTCCTCTTTATCTTATAGGCTTAGGTACTCGCGATAGTATGATTTTAGAATTTTCGTCCACGGTGGTGGGGTTAGTGTTAGCTGGTAAGGTTGGTTCAAATATAGCGTCAGAAATAGGTACCATGAGGGTAACGGAACAAATAGATGCACTTGAAATTATGGGCATCAATTCGGCAAGTTATTTGATTTTACCCAAAATTATAGCGGCTGTAATATTTAATCCTTTTTTAACCATTATTAGTATTTTTGTGGGCATTTTTGGAGGATGGGCGGCTGGTGTGCTTTCGGGTGTTGTTAGTTCGGCAGTTTTTATACAAGGTATACAATATGCGTTTGTGCCTTTTTATGTTGTATATGCTTTAATAAAAACGGTTGTATTTGCTTTTATTATAGTATCGGTATCGGCTTATGAGGGTTATTATTGTAGTGGTGGCGCTTTAGAGGTGGGGCGGGCGAGTACTAAGGCTGTTGTATATAGTAGTTTAGTTATTTTGTTGTTTAATGTAATTTTAACCCAATTATTGTTGGCTCACTAATGATAGAAGTGCTTAATATATCGAAGTCGTTTGCCGATAAAAAGGTTTTAAATAATATAAACATAACATTTGAAGCAGGTAAGACCAATTTGATTATAGGTTATAGCGGTTCTGGTAAAACAGTCTTAATGAAATCGTTGGTAGGTTTAATTGAGATAGATGAAGGAAATATTTTATACGATGGTAGAAATTTTACGCAAATGTCGTTTATGGAACGTAAAGAAGTGCGTAAAGAATTTGGTATGGTATTTCAGGGAGGGGCTTTATTTGATTCGCTCTCGATACTCGAAAATGTAATGTTTCCTTTGAATATGTTTTCGACTATGTCGAAAAGCGAAAAACTCGATCGTGCCAATTTTTGTTTAAAACGTGTAAATTTAGAAAATGTTAATCATTTATATCCAGCAGAAATAAGTGGTGGTATGAAAAAACGAGTTGCCATTGCACGTGCTATAGCTTTAAATCCCAAATATCTTTTTTGCGATGAACCTAATTCAGGATTAGACCCTGTAACCTCAATTGTTATAGATAACTTAATAAAAGAAATTACACAAGAGTACCAGATTACAACGATTGTCAATACGCACGATATGAATTCGGTGATGGAAATTGGCGATAAAATTGTTTTTCTCTACAAGGGCGATAAGCTTTGGGAAGGAACCAAACACGAAGTAATGGAGACCGATTGTAAAGAATTAAACGACTTTATTTTTGCATCAGAACTAACACGATTAATAAAGAAAAATAAGGGATAAGTGGCGTTGCTTTATTCGTCAATAGAATCTATTTCAATTAGAACATCGTCTTTCATAACAGATTGTCCACGTTGAACATAAATTTTACGAACAATGCCATTTACGGGTAAGGCATATTCGTTTTGCATTTTCATCGATTCGATGTTAATAACAGGTTCATTCGCATTTATTAAATCGCCTTCAGAAACATAAATATCTATAACTTTACCAGGAATGGGAGCCCTAAGTACATTTTGTATTTTAGCACTTTCTTCTGTTGAAAGCAATTTACGACGTAAATAACTTGAAATAGATTCGATGCTAAATTTATATTCTACTCCGTTTACTAATATAGTATATTTGTTTTGTTCTTTAGATTTTACAATGCAAGTGTATCGTTTATTATTCCATTTAAAACAATAGCTACTGATGCATCCGTTAATTATTGTAATTGGTAATTCGACATTATTAATAATGGGATTAGATTCTACTGGAAGGTAAATATTAAATTTTTTTCCGGTTTCGCTTATTGCTATAAATAAGCGAGTTGCATCGCGTTTATAAATATATTGTGTTGCCATAGTTTATTTATTGATACGTTTATTTAATACCCAAATACTTAAGTCATCGTTGGTATAACTGGGAGTATTGGAAGCTAATTTTAAATAATCGAGTGCATAAACAATAGAAGCTGTAAGGGCGCCAATAATTTCTTCTTCGTCATCATAAAGTATATCGGGTTTATAATTTTCTTCTATCCATTTAGTGGTATAATTTCCTAAAATAAAATCGTTATGTTGAAGCACTTTTTTATAAAATGGGATTGTTGTTTTAATGCCAATAATTTGTGTATAATTTAGTGCTTTTAACATTTTTTCGATAGCTAAAGCTCTATCGGTATCGTGAACAATAATTTTAGCGAGCATAGAGTCAAAATTGGTATTCACTACAGACCCTTGTTCAATTCCTGTTTCGATTCGTATTGTATCGGATGTAGGAAAATAAACCGATTCGATAAAACCGCTTTCGGGAGCGAACCGATTTTGAGCGTCTTCGGCATTTACACGGCATTCTATTGCCCATCCGTTAAGTTTAATATCCTCTTGTTTTATAGTAAGAGGCTCATCCATAGCAATTTTAAGTTGCCATTCAATTAAATCGATACCGGTAATTAGTTCGGTAATGGGATGTTCTACTTGAATACGGGTATTCATTTCCATAAAATAATAATCGCCGTTACCGTCTAAAAGGAACTCAATAGTACCAGCTGAATAATATCCAATGGTTTTTGCGAATTGTACGGCTAATTGACCCATTTTTTCACGTTTTTCGGGTGTTAATGCTGGCGAAGGAGCTTCTTCTATCATTTTTTGATGTTTGCGTTGCAACGAACATTCGCGTTCGCCTAAGTGTATTATATTTCCATACTTATCTCCTAAGATTTGAAATTCGATATGTTTAGGTTGACTAATGTATTTTTCGATAAATAGATCGCCATTTCCAAAAGCTGTTATGGCTTCTTTTTGAGCTGAATTAAAATTTCGTTCGAGTGCTTCGGGCTTTTCTACAATTCGCATACCTCTACCGCCACCGCCAGCCGATGCTTTTAATAATATTGGATATCCAATTTTTTCGGCAATGATTTGAGCTTGTTCAATTGAATTTACTACGCCCTCGCTTCCTTGAATTAGAGGTAATCCGGCTTTTTGTGCAAATTCTTTTGCAATAGTTTTTAATCCCATATTGCGAATAAGTTCGGGCGAGGGTCCAATAAAAACCATCTGATGATCGATACAGGCTTGTGCAAAATCGGGGTTTTCTGACAAAAAGCCATATCCGGGATGAATATAACCAATCTGATGCTCTTGTGCTAGTTCGATTATTTTGGGAATATTAAGAAAGATACTGGTTTCGTTATGGGCATCGTTTGCAGTAATAATTTCATCGGCAAATTTGAGGTAATAGGCATCAGTATCTTTATCACTTTGAAAAACAATACACGTAAAACCTAATTTTTTTGCTGTTCGAATAATTCGAATAGCAATTTCGCCTCTATTGGCTATTAAGAGTCGTTTTTCCATACAAAACAATTTTAAAGTGGGATATTACCGTGTTTTCTAGAAAGTGGAGCATATTGTTTATTGTTTAGAATTTCGAAGGCTGTAATTAAAATACGGCGTGTTTCTGAGGGCATAATCACTTCGTCAATAAGACCCAATTCTTCGGCTTTGAAGGGATTACTGATTTCGTTTTTATATTTTTCGATTAATAATTTTTCGAGCTCTTCTTTATTATCGGCAGCATTTAATTCTTTACGGTTAATGATTTTAATGGCTCCTTTGGCTCCCATAACGGCTATTTCGGCCGATGGCCAAGCGAAATTAAAATCGCCGCCTGTATTTTTGCTACTCATTACTATATAGGCACCACCATACGATTTTCTGAGTATAACTGTAACTTTAGGTACCGTTGCATCGCAAAATGCGTATAATAGTTTAGCTCCATGTTTTATAATACCTTCATATTCTTGATCGATACCGGGCAAAAAACCGGGCACATCTTCTAAAATTAGTAATGGAATGTTGAAAGCGTCGCAAAAACGCACAAAACGCGCCGCTTTAAAGCTTGCTTTGATATCGAGTGTGCCTGCTAGTACTTTAGGCTGATTAGCAATAATGCCAATGGTTTTGCCATTGAGGCGACCGAAGCCCACTACTATATTTTCGGCATATTTTTCGTGTACTTCAAAAAAACTATCGGTATCGAGCAATATTTCAATTATTTCTTTTACATCGTATGGTTTATTAGAGTCGTCTGGGATGATACTATTTAGGTATTCTTGCTTTTTTTCGTTGAAATGAATTTCTTTGCTTATGGGTAGTGGGTCGAAATTGTTAGACGGAAGGTAAGACATAAGTTTACGCACTCCGAGTAAGGCGTGTTCTTCGTCTTCGTAAACAAAATGTGCAACTCCGCTTTTAGTTGAGTGTATATGAGCACCTCCTAAGTTATCCATCGTTACATCTTCGTTGAGTACTTCTTTTATAACATCGGGTCCTGTAAGAAACATGTACGATGTTTTATTGGTCATGAAGATAAAATCGGTGAGGGCGGGTGAATAAACGGCTCCACCGGCAGCGGGTCCCATAATGACACTGATTTGTGGTATAATGCCGGAAGAGCGAACGTTATTTCGAAAAATTTGGGCATAAGCGGAGAGGCTTTTTACTCCTTCTTGAATGCGAGCACCTGCCGAGTCAATAAGTCCTATTATTGGAGATCCTAATTTAAAAGCCATTTCTTGAATACGAGCTATTTTCATTCCATGGGCGTAGCCTAATGAGCCTCCCATGGTAGTAAAATCTTGAGCAAAAGCAAAGACACTTCTGCCCTGTATAAGACCACGTCCAACTACTACACCATCGCCATAAGTTGAAGTATTTTGACTCCCACTTTCGGCAGCTGGTTCGATAAAAGCGCCTATTTCGAAAAATGTTCCTTCGTCGAATAAAATATTTAATCGTTCACGGGCAGTAAGTTTACCTTTAATATGTTGTTTTTGTATAGCATTTTCTTCGTTTTGCTTTAATATTTGCTTGCGTTTAGAAAAAATTTCTTTATGACTCATGTTGGGGGTAATTTTGTCGAAGCCCAAAGATATAAAAATATTTTTTAAAAAAGATATAATATGTCAGGCTTAACCTAATTGTTATGTTTAGAAGGATATTTTTAATTTACAACCATTTTTGTTCTTTGTACCAGTCGATAGATTCTTTTACACCTTTATCTAAATCATATTCTGCTTTAAAATTAAAATCGCGCTGCAACGGTTCTACTTCGCATTTCCAATTAAGACTCGAAAGAATATTATATTTATCTTTGTTTAGTACAGGTGTACGTCCAAATAAACCAAAAATAAATTCTAAAATAATTGAAATGAATTTTACAAGAAATAATGGAACTCTTAATTTAATTGTTTTTTTATGGAGGTGTTTTTTTACAATAGCAGCATATTCTTCTGAAAGGTAAACATTATTGTCGGCAATAAAATAAGCTCGATGTTTAAAGGGTGATTCTAAGGCATCAAAAACTAATCGGGCTAAATCTTTAACATAAATAAATGTGAGGTGTTGTGACTTAAAGCCAATATAAGGTTCGAATCCACGATTAATGGTTTTTAGATAAACAAAATAATCGGTTTCGCGAGGTCCGTAAACACCGGTAGGTCTAAAAACAATCCACGGAAGTTCGTTTTTTGAACGAATAAATTCTTCGGCTTTTAGTTTACTGCGTCCATATTCGGTATTGGGTTGTGGGGTGTCGCTAAGTTTTACAGGTTCAAGGGTTTTATTGTTGCCAGGTCCAAATGCGGCTAAACTGCTTATTTGTATATATTTTTCGGGTATATGCTTACTTTCAAGTAATGCTTCAACAAAATTACGTGTACATTCGTAGTTTACTTTCATGAATTCGTCGAGGCGTTTCACCTTTGTTACACCTGCATTGTGTATAATGTAATCTATTGCACCGTTTTTTTGTATATACTGGTTGAGTTGTTGTTTTATTTGTTCTTTATCAAATAAGTTGAAGTATATAAAATCTATTTCGGGCTGTTGTAAATATTTTTTGCTGCTCGAAGTTCTTATTCCTGCAATAGGTTTATAACCTCTTTTAATAGCTTCTTCGACTAAAAAGCTACCCACAAAGCCACTTGCGCCGGTAATGAGTACTTTTTTCATTTTTATTTAGTAATTTCTTTAATCCAGCAACGGCGTGTCATATGCTGGCGATGCTCAAAATTTTTCCAAATGGTGAGTGCTTTGGTGTTTTCTTCTAATTGAGGTCCGCTTACAGCCAATTTAAAGCCTGCATCGATATAGGCTTGTGTCATATAATAGTAATAAAGAGCAACAACGCCTTTGCCTTGATATTCGGGCAATACACCATTTATGTACATGTCAATAATTTCGTGTTGTTTAAAAGCTTTAATTAAATGCCACCATCCAAATGGGAAGAGACGTCCATTACTTTTTTGTAAGGCTCGTGTTAGCGATGGGGCTGAAACACCAAAACCAATTACATTATCTTTATCGTCAATAACCATTTTTACAAAACGTTTGTCGATAAAATTAAAATATTGATCGACATATGATTTTATTTGTCGGTCGGTGAGTGGAACAAAACCATATAAATTTTTAAAAGCTTCGTTTAAAGTATAAAAAAGTTTATAGGCATATTTGAGTAAATCTTTTTTAGAATGGACTTCGAGTAATTTAAACCCATAACGTTCTTCGACCATTTTAGCCATTTTTTCCATTTTTTCAGGAATTTGTTTTGGGATTGTAAATTCATTTTGAAGCCAATCGACATCTTTGCGAAATCCTAATTTTTCCATGTGAGTAACGTAATAGGGGTAGTTGTAAATAGAAAAAACATTTGAAAGTTCATCAAAACCTTTGATAAGCATGCCTTCGTTGTCCATATCGGTAAACCCTAGTGGACCGTGAATTTCGTGTAATCCAAGTTCTTTACCCCAATTTTCGACTGCTTGTATGAGTGCCGATGAGACTTCAATATCGTCAATAAAATCAATCCATCCAAAACGAATTCTTTTTTCATTCCAGATTTCGTTCGATTTTTTATGAACGATGGCTGCAATACGTCCAACAATTTTTTTATCTTTGTATGCTAGAAAGTATCTTGCGTCGCAATAGTCGAACGAAGGACTTCCCCATTTAAGTGTTTCCATTTCGCCCATTCTAAGGGGTGGGCACCAATATGGATTGCCTTTATAAAGATTGTATTGAAAGTTTATAAATTTTTTAAGTTCGCGTTTTGTTTTTACTTCGTGAATTGTAACTGCCATAATTAAATTTTATAATATTGCTTATACCATTGAATAAAAGCTCGAATACCGTGTATAATATCAGTTTGCGGTTTAAATTTAATTAAATCCCATAAATGACTTGTATCGGCGTGTGTACTAATTACGTCGCCTGGTTGAAGTGGAAGAAAATGCATGGTAGCTTTTTTACCAAGTTCTTGTTCTATTGCTTCTACAAAATCCATAAGTTTTACTGGGCTACCATTTCCAATATTTAATAAACGATAGGGTGCTGGAGTTGCCATGTGTCTATTGGTTAAAGGTGGAATTTTTATTAACTGTATTATTGCAAATACAATATCATCGATAAAAGTAAAATCGCGATACATTTCTCCATGGTTGTAAACATCAATAGGTTTATTGGCTAAAATATTTTGGGTAAATTTAAAAAGTGCCATATCGGGACGTCCCCAAGGACCATATACGGTAAAAAAACGTAATCCGGTTGTGGGAATTTGAAATAAATAAGAATAAGTATGTGCCATTAATTCATTACTCTTTTTAGTAGCAGCATAAAGACTAATAGGATAATCGACATGATCTTCGATGGTAAAAGGTGTTTTTTTATTAAGTCCATAAACACTGCTACTACTGGCATATAAAAGATGTTGAACCGGATAATTTCTACAAGCTTCGAGTATATTTAAAAAACCAACAATATTGGAATCGATATATGCATAAGGCTGTTCAAAACTATATCTTACTCCTGCTTGTGCTGCAAGATTAATAACAATATCGGGTTTAAATTGATGAAAACAATGAAATATTTGGTCTTTATCGTGCAAATTGGTTTTTACAAATTGCAATTGTTGCCATTTTTGACTATTACACCATTTATTGGGTTGAATAATTTGGGTGGGTATTCCTAAAGTTTGAAGTCGAGCATATTTTAGATTTACATCGTAATAATCGTTAATGTTGTCGATACCCAGTACTTCAAATCCATTATTTAAAATGGCTTGAGTCAAATGAAAACCGATGAAACCGGCTGTTCCGGTTATAAGGACTCTCATTTGTGGGGTGCGTTAGAGTTTTTTCTTAACTTCAACTTCGTTGAAACATTCAATAATATCACCAACTTTTATGTCGTTGAATTTGTCGATACTTAAACCGCATTCTAAACCGGCTGTAACTTCGCGTGCGTCGTCTTTAAAGCGTTTAAGTGAGCTTAATTCGCCGGTATATGCAACAATACCATCGCGTATTACTCTAACCTTAGAAGATCGAACTATTTTTCCTTCGTGTACAAGACATCCGGCTACAGTACCAACTTTACCAATTTTGAAAGTTTCTTTTACTTCGGCTGAGCCAAGAATTTCTTCTTTTATAACAGGTGAAAGCATACCTTCGATAGCCAATTTTATTTCTTCGATGGCATCATAAATAATGGAGTATAAGCGGATTTCGATTTGTTCTTGTTCGGCAAGCTTTCGAGCATTGGCAGAAGGTCGAACTTGGAAGCCTATAATAATTGCTTCAGAAGCGGTAGCGAGCATAACATCGGATTCAGAAATTTGTCCTACTCCTTTATGTATAACATTTACTTGTATTTCGTCGTTGCTTAGTTTAATTAACGAATCGCTTAATGCTTCGATAGAGCCATCAACGTCGCCTTTAATAATAATATTGAGTTCTTTGAAATTGCCCACTTGTAAACGACGTCCAATTTCTTCGAGTGTAATATGTTTTTGTGTGCGTAATCCTTGTTCACGAATAATTTGGGCTCGTTTATTAGCAATGTCGCGTGCTTCTTGTTCGGAGGTTAATACATTGAATTTATCGCCAGCTTGAGGGGCACCATTTAATCCGAGTATTTGAACTGGCATAGAGGGACCTGCTTCGTTTAATTTTTGATTACGTTCGTTAAACATGGCTTTAACACGGCCGTAGTATGTTCCCGCAAGTACAATATCGCCAATGTGCAATGTTCCAGTTTTTACTAACATATTGGCTACATAACCTTTTCCTTTATCGAGCGATGATTCGATAATAACGCCCGATGCGCGGCGTTTGGGGTTGGCTTTTAAGTCGAGTAAATCGGCTTCGAGTAAAACTTTTTCGAGTAATAGGTTTACATTTAGTCCTTGTTTTGCAGAAATTTCTTGCGATTGGTATTTGCCGCCCCATTCTTCAACTAATAGGTTCATATTAGCTAATTGTTCGCGAATGCGGTCGGGGTTTGCTTCGGGTTTATCAATTTTATTGATAGCAAAAATCATGGGTACGCCAGCGGCTTGGGCATGGTTTATAGCTTCTTTTGTTTGAGGTTTAATACCGTCGTCGGCAGCAATAACGATGATAGCAATATCGGTAACTTGAGCACCACGTGCACGCATAGCTGTAAATGCTTCGTGACCGGGAGTATCGAGGAATGTAATTTGGCGACCATTTTCGAGGGTAACGCTATAAGCACCAATATGTTGTGTTATACCACCCGCCTCGCCCGCTACTACATTGGTATTTCGAATATAGTCGAGTAACTTAGTTTTACCGTGGTCAACATGTCCCATAACCGTAACAATGGGTGGACGTGTTACTAAATCTTCTTCTTTGTCTTCTTGGTCGTCTTGATAATCGGTTTGAACATCGACCGTAATAAATTCTGTTTTAAATCCAAATTCGTCGGCAATTATTGTAATAGTATCGGCATCGAGACGTTGATTGATGGATACAAATAATCCAAGACTCATACAGGTTGAAATTACTTCGTTTACAGGAACGTCCATGAGCGAAGCTAATTCGTTAACCGATACAAATTCTGTAATTTTTAAGATGTTTTTTTCTTTTTCTTGTTGTTCGAGTTCTTCTTGTAAGCGTTGGTTAATGGCATCGCGTTTTTCGCGACGGTATTTAGAGGATTGTGATTTACTTTTATTTTGCATAGACGAGATAGTGAACTTTACGGAGCGTTCTACTTCTTCTTCGTCTATTTCATAACGATGTTTTTTCTTTTTGTCTTTTTTGAATTCTTTTTTAGGATTTCGTTCGTTTTCTTTTTTGGATGGAATAGCGGTTAATGGTTCATTGGGGGCTATTTTAGAAATGTTGATGCGTTTACGCTTACGTTTTTTATCTTCTTTTTCTTTCTCTTTTTCGTTTGCAGTTGAAAAAACGGGTTTAGCAGTTTTGTTATCTTTTGTTTTATCAGTAGGTTTTGTTGTTGGTTTACGGTCGAATTGTGATAAGTCTATGGTGCCTTGAATTTTGGGACCATCTAATTTTTTAACCTCGGTACGGTATATTTCTTCGTTTTCTTCAATTTTAGGTTCTTCTGTTATTTCAGTATTTTGGTTGATAGGAGTTTGTTCTAATATTTCTTCAGGTTTCTTTTCTTCTTCTTCTTGAGAAGTATTAGAGGTTGGTTCAACGGTATTTAATTCTTTATTAGTTTTTTTAGATTTCTTTTTGCTTTTATCTTCGAGTTCTATTTTTGTTAAAACTTTGGGTCCTTCTATTTTAGGAATTTCAGTAGAAATAAGTTCGGGTTCATTTTTGGGGGTAATGGTTGTATTTTCTTGTGTTTGAGGTTCATCTTTAGGTTCTATTTTAACCTCTTTTTTTTCTTCTTTTTTGAGTTCTGGTTGGGGTTCGGGTGTAGGTTCTTCTTTTTTCTTAGGTTTTAGATTTTCAAGTTCAATTTTGCCTGTGATTTTAGGACCTTGAATAATGGGTTTTATGTCAAAAATTTCTTCTTCCTCTTCTTTGGTTTGTTCTTTATTTTTTGATGCATTCACATCATCAAGGGTTACAACTCGTTTATCGGCATTATTGATATTAATAGATTCAGATTTCTTTTTAAGGTTGCTATCAGAGCTAAATTCTTTTAGCAACTCTTGATACATTTCGCTTGTTATTTTAGCGTTAGGATCTTTTTCGATATCAAATTTTTTCTTTTTTAGGAATTCGACAATGGTTTCTATCCCAACGTTTAATTCTTTTGCTACTTTGTTTAGTCGTAATAATTTAGCTTCTGTCATAGCGATGTTTTGTTTATATGATAATTTTGTAAAAGTATTAAATATTAAGATTCGAATTCTTCTTTTATAACACTGATTACATGTTTAATTGTTTCTTCTTCGAGATCGGTTAGTCGTACAAGTTCTTCAGGAGTGTATTTGAGTACACTTTTAGCGGTATCGCAACCAATTTTGTTGAGTTCTTCGATTACCCATTCGTCGATTTCATCGGTAAATTCAGAAAGATCAATATCTTCTTCTTCTCCTTCAACAAGGTTACGGAATACATCTATTTCATATCCCGTTAGTTGGCTTGCTAGTTTAATATTGAAGCCACCTTTACCAATAGCTAAAGATACTTGATCGGGATCGAGATATACTTCGGCTCTTTTTTTGCCATCTTTTTCGATGAGTTTTATTTCAGAAACTTTAGCCGGGCTTAATGCTCGTTGAATATACAATGCTGTGTTGTTGGTGTAGTTTATAACATCGATGTTTTCATTTCGAAGTTCTCTAACAATGCCATGAATTCTTGATCCTTTAACACCTACACAAGCTCCCACGGGGTCAATGCGTTCGTCGTACGATTCTACAGCAACCTTGGCACGTTCGCCAGGGATACGAACAATTTTTTTTATGGTAATAAGTCCATCGTATATTTCGGGAACTTCTTGTTCAAATAATCGTTCAAGAAATACTGGCGAAGTACGAGAAACGATAATAAATGGAGTATTGTTTTTCATTTCAACTTTAATTAGTACAGCTCGAACAACGTCGCCTTTGCGATAAAAATCGGTTGGTATTTGTTCGCTACGTGGGAGAATAAGTTCATTGCCTTCGTCGTCAATAAGTAAAATTTCTTTTTTCCATACCTGATAAACTTCGCCGGTAACGATTTCGCCAATTTTTTCTTTGTATTTATTAAAAACATTACTTTTTTCGTATTCGAGAACTTTCGATTGTAAGTTCTGGCGCATAGCCAGTATAGTTCTGCGATTAAGTTTGTTAATATCCACTGCTTCCGTCACTTCTTCGCCAATTTCGTAATCTTCGTCAATTTTACGAGCTTCTGATAAAGGGATTTGAGTAACTGGATCGGTATATTCATCGTCAGCAACAACTAATCGATTATGCCAAATTTCGAAGTCATTTTTATCTGGATTTATGATAATATCAAAATTTTCGAATGTTCCGTATTCGCGTTTAAGAGCATTTTGAAGTACCTCTTCTAAAATTTTCATTAGGGTAGGACGGTCAATGTTTTTTTGTTCTTTGAATTCTGCAAAAAACTCCATTAAATTCAAATTCTTCATAGCTTTATAGCATTAAAAAAGTTTAACTTTTACTTGTTTTATTAAATTATTTTCGAGGATAAGTTCTTTTGTTGTGTTTTTTTTCCCTTCTAATTCTATAACGGTTTGTTCGGGGGTGTAACTTTTAAGAGTTCCTATTATTTTTTTTCCATCGGTTGTTTTAATTTCAACTTTATGACCTATATTTTTAATAAATTGTATAGGTGCTCGTAGGGGTTTGTCGATACCAGCAGATGATACGGTTAGTTCAATGTTAATTTCTTCAGAAAGTTGTTCAAAAACAAAGCGTGACATTAAGGCACAATCGTCTATTGTAATACCCTCAAGGCTTTCGATATAAATACAATAGCTATTGCCACGAGATTCTGTTATCTCAATTATTTCGAAGTTTTTATTTAATGGTGTTTTTGATGCTATGTCGAACAGTTTTTCTTTCATTTGATATGATTTAAAAAAATAGGGGACTTTTTGTCCCCTGAATATAATATCCCCTAAATTTGTTGCAAAGATAATATGTTTTTATTAAAAATCCTAATATGAATGTATAAAAATTAAAAAGGTTGCCCTTTTAAGACAGCCTCTTTTTGTAAATTAGATAAAGTCTAATATTTGATAGTTATTGTTCCCGTTATAGGATCTTTATCTTTACTTATTTTTATTATATATAAATAAGGTCCCATTGGTAGTTCTTTACCATTGTATTTGCCATCCCATTGTTTTGAGCGGTCGGTATAATTAAATCCGCTACCGGTATAAATAAATAATAAATCGCCCCAACGATTATATATTTCGATGCTGATATCTTCATATCCTCCGATACCAAGAATTTCGAAGGTTTCATTTTTGCCATCGCCATTGGGTGTAATAACCGAAGGTATTACAAGTTGAATATCGATGGTAAAGGTATCGACAGATATACAATTATTAGCATCAGTAACGGTAATAATATAATTGTCGGCTGTAAGATTATTGATATTTGCTGTTGTTGCACCATTACTCCATAAGTATGTATAAGGTAACGTTCCTCCGGTTGTTGTAGTTTGAATATAGCCTAAATTATTTGAAGGATCTTGGCCTATAATACCCGTTGTAACCATGGGTAGTGGGTTCGCAATAACGGCAATGCCTGTAGTTACACATAAATTAGCATCGGTAACAGTAACCAAGTAGGTACCTGCGGTAAGATTGGTTATTTGTTGACTTGAAGAACCAGTTGACCAAGCAAAAGTATAAGGTTCAGTGCCACCTGTTGGATTGATGGTTATACTTCCATTGTTTCCGTTGTAACATAATGGATTGGTTGCTGTAGTTATAGCTTGTAATGGTAAAGGTTCTAAAATAGTTTGTTGATAAATAACGGTACAATTGTTAGCGTCGGTTACTGTTACAGTATAGGTTCCCCCTGCTAGGTTTGTTATGGTAGCAGTTTGTAATCCAGTATTCCATAAATAGGAGTAAGGAGCAAGTCCGCCATTTACATTTATACTTATGCTACCATTTTGTAAACCATTACAAGTTACATTCTGAACGGTTGAAGTTGCAAGTAAAATGGGAGGTTGTGTAATTAGAATGATAGTATCAGCAGTACATCCATTAGCATCGGTAACAGTTACTGAATATTGGCCAGCATTTAAGTTGGTTACAGTAGAAGTAGTTGCTCCATTGCTCCAGTTATATTGATAAGGTGGAGTGCCACCAATTAAATCAATAGAGATGCTTCCGCTATTTTCACCATAGCAATGAGCATGAGTTAAAGAAGTAACGGTAATGTTTCCAGCAGGTAGATTGGTTATTTGAATTGTTTGTACATCTGTACAAGCATTACTATCGTATATGGTTACTGAATAACTACCACTCGATAATCCTTGAATAGTGTCGTTTGTCTGACCATTTGACCATAAGAAATTATACGAAGGTGTACCTCCAACAGCTTCAACATAAGCCCAACCATTTTGAGCATTACAGTTGGCAGAGAATGCGTAAGCAGTTGCGGTTACAGGAGTAGGAGCAGAAATGTAAACAGAATCTATGCTTGAGCATCCATGAGCATCATGAACTGTAACGTAGTAAGTTTGATTACCTGCAACATTGCTCAAGGTATCATTGGTAGTCGATAAGGCGTCGCTCCATATAAAGGAATATGGGCTTGTTCCACCCGAAACAACAACATAAGCCATACCATCTTGGCTATTACTGCATTTAGGCGATAAAGGTTCACCTATATTTAGATCCAAAGCTGTGGGTTCTGATAAGGTAAGATTCAAAGATGCCGAACAATTATGGGCATCCAAAACAGTTACAAAGTAACTTCCGGCACCAATATTATTTAAATTTGCAGTGGTAGCTAGTGTGTTTCCAAGTACATCTTGCCATATGTAATTATAAGCAGCGGTTCCACCTTCAGCATGAAGTTGAATACTTCCATTTGTTAATCCAAAACAACTAGGCTGAATAATAGAATCAACATTAAATACTAAGATATTAGGCTGAGATACTACTACAGAATCGATGCTTACGCAACCGGCACCATCGGTAACACTTAAATAGTAAGTTCCAGCTGGAACATTATAAATAGAATCAGTTATAGAACCTGTTGACCATAATAATGTAATAGGTGAAGTGCCTCCTTGAATGGTTGCTAAAACTTTGCCCGATGAATCTCCGTAACATGAAGGTAATTGCGTTATATTAAATGTCATTGTAGGAGCATTTATGTCTGATACACTACCAGTAAAAATTGCTGTACAACCATGCAGGTCTGTAATGGTTACTGAATATGAACCAGCGCTTAGATTATTGGCGAGTGCAGTTGTTTGATTTCCAGCTCCAGCATCCCACTGATAACTATAAGGAGGAATACCTCCACTGGCCATTGCTTCTAAACTACCATCAGACTGGTTACAATGTGATTGAGTAGAGGTAAAAGTATTTTGAATAGCTGTAGGTTCATCAATGTTAATACTAGCAGTCATAGTACAATTATTAGCATCGGTTACAGTTACAGTGTAAGTACCAGCTTGTAAATTGCTGATATCTTCGCTCGATTGACTATTATTCCAATTGTAAACATAAGCTGGTGTGCCACCACTAACAGTTATGTCTATACTACCATCGCTTGAACCATAGCATAATGTGGAGTCTGCTGACATGGTAATTTGAATTTGAGTTGGCTGACTGATAAATATACTATCTTTTTTAGTACATCCATTTAAGTCGGTTACAGTAACATAATACATACCACTTGTTAAATTAGAAATACTGATAGTATTTTGATTGGTTGACCAGTGATAGCCATATGGACTAGTACCTCCAGATGCGGTAACAAATGCAGAACCATTATTACCGCCATAGCAACTAATAGCATTTGATTGTGTAATTACGGTAGAAATAGCAGTTGGTTCTGTAATGGTAACATTTGAAGTTGCCGTACAAGAATGCCCATCAGTAACTGTTAATGTATAAACTCCAGCTGTTACGTTAGAAATACTGTTTGATGTTGAACCATTAGACCAGTTATAGTTATATGGCATAGTTCCACCAAGAACATTTACAGCTGCAGATCCATCATTTCCACCATTACATAAAACGTTATTTAAAATAGGAACATTAATGGTGATAGCATTGGGTTGAATAATGTTTGCTCCAGAGGTTATGGTACAATTATTAGCATCGGTTATGGTTACGGTATAGTTACCCGCTTGAACATTACTAATATTCGCTGATGTAGCTCCATTGTTCCAAGAATATGTATAAGGAGTAGTACCTCCACTTACCGAGATTGTTGCAGAACCATCACTTCCACCATTACACGATACATTATTTAGAGCTGTAACCATAACAGACATTCCGGCAGGTTGAGAAACAGTTGTATTGGCCATGGTAGTACAACCTCTAGAGTCTGTTATAGTAACAGTATAATTGCCAGCAGATAAGTTATTAACATTTTGTGTATTGGCACCATGGGACCAGTTATAGAAATAACCCGGTGTTCCGCCCGAAGCAGCTACTGAAGCAGAACCATTATTATATCCATAACATGAAGGGGGAATAACCGAAATGATTGAAGCAGTTAAAGCCGATGGTTGCGTAATTACTATACTTTGAACAGCTTGACAGCCAATTTGATCGGTTACAGTCACAGAATAAGTATTAGCAGCTAAATTAGTAAGCGAAGTGCCATTGGCACCATTCGACCAACTATATGAGTAAGATGGAGTACCACCTGTTACTGAAATATCAATAGCACCATTATTACCACCATAACAATTTACGTTAGTAACATTATCAACCGATATGATAGGAGCACCAGTATTGTTTACTGAAACGGTTTCAACTTGTGAGCAATTATTGGCATCGGTTATCGTTACTGAATAATTACCTGCTGGAATTGCATTAATACTTGGAGTTGAAGCTCCTGTATTCCATTGATAAGTATATGGGCTAGTACCTCCAGATACACTTACATTAGCCGAACCATTAGAATTTCCACAAGTAGCATCAGTTACATTTGGTGTTACATTCATTAATGAAGGTTCTGTTATAGTAATAACAGATGTTTTGGTACAACCATTATTATCGGTAACGGTAACTGTATATGAACCTGCGGTTAATCCCGATATAGAATTAGTAGTAGCACCACCCGGTAGCCATAAATAACTGTAACTTGGTGTGCCTCCCGATACATTTACACTTGCCATACCATTAGAACCTCCATTACACGAAACGTTTGTTGATGAAGGAGTTATAGTAATGATTGTTGGTTGAGTTATAGTAACACTAGCTGTTGAGGTACAAGAATTATTATCACTAACGGTTACCGTATAGGTCCCTGCCGAGAGGCCAGATATATTTGAGGTTGTTTGACCATTATTCCATAAATATACGTATGAAGGTGTGCCGCCCGAAACGCTTACCGATGCACTACCGTTATTGCCACCATAGCATAATACATTTGAAGAAGAACTTATATTAGTTGTTAGAGCTGTTGGTTGTGTAATAGTTACACTGCTTGTTGAAGTACAACCTTTATTATCAGTTACAGTTACAGTGTATGTGCCTGCAGATAAGTTTGTGATTGAAGCCGTTGTTTGGCTGTTAGACCACAAATAGGTATAAGGACTTGTTCCTCCAAATGCAGAAACCGTTGCAGCACCTGTAGAAGCACCAAAACAATTAACTGGAGTAGAAGACGATATAGCAGAGGTTAAAACGGTAGGTTGTGTAATGTTTACATTGCTAGTAGTAGTACAACCATTATTATCGGTTATTGTTACTGTGTAATTACCAGCTGTCAGATTTGATGCAGTAGCTGTGGTTTGACTTGGGTTTGTATTCCATAAGTAAGTATAACTTGGTGTTCCACCACTTGCAGTAACTGTTGCTGAACCATTGTTTCCACCATTACATGAAACATTTGTTGAAGATGATATAGAAGATGTGAGTTGCGAGGGTTGGGTAATAGTAACAGAAGTTGTAGCAGAGCAATTATTTGCATCGCGAACAGTAACGGTATATGTACCAGCGGTTAATCCAGAAGCATTGGCAGTTGTTGAACCAGATGACCAATTATAACTATAACCAGGGGTACCGCCCGAAGAACTTACAGTTGCACTTCCATTATTTCCACCAAAACACGAAACATTACTTGAAGATGAAATGTTTACACTAATAGCTGTGGGTTGACTAACGGTGTAACTAGCTACAAACGAACAATTATTGGCATCTTTTACAGTAACACTATAATTTCCAGCCGTTAGTCCAGTTATAGATGAGGTAGTAGCAGAGTTTGACCACAAATATGTATATCCTGGTGTTCCACCGGTAGGATTTACAGAAGCAGTACCATTATTCCCGCCAAAACACGAAACTGAAGTTCCACTTGTTGTTGCATTTACTGCAGTAGGTTGGCTTATAGTAACGGTACTTACCGAAGTACAACTATGGGAGTCGGTTACTGTAACATTATAGGTTGCAGCTGATAAATTGGTAGCTGTTGCGGTTGTTTGACCATTTGACCATGCATACGAATAAGCAGGCGATCCACCTGATGCTGTTACAGTAGCAGAACCATTGTTACCTCCATTGCAACTAACATTCGTAGTTGAACTTATGGCTGAAGTTAAATTTGAGGGTTGACTTACGCTAGCGCTGCTTATTAGAGTACAACTATGACTATCAGTTATGGTTACAGAATAGGTTCCAGCAGTTAAACCTGAAATAGTTTGCGTTGTTTGTGAATTTGACCATAAATAAGTATATGGTGCAGTGCCACCACTTGGATTAACGGTTAAACTACCATTACTTTGACCATTACATGAAACGTCGGTTGTATTAAAAGTTGAAGATAGCGCAGAAGGTTGAGTAATAGTTACAGAAGAGGTGCTCGAACAGTTATTTTGATCTTTAACTGTTACAATATAAGTTCCTGCCGATAAACCAGAAGCAGTAGCAGAGGTAGCACCACTAGACCATGTATAGGTATATCCAGGTGTTCCACCCGAAGCACTTGCAGTAGCACTTCCATTAGAGCCTCCATTGCAGCTAACATTGCTAACTGAACCAATGGATGAAGTTACTTGAGTTGGCTGGGTTACAGTTACAGAGGCAGTTGTCGAACAATTGTTAACATCTTTTACCGTTACTGAATAAACACCAGCACTTAAATTAGAAGCAGTTACCGTAGTTTGTCCGTTCGACCATATATAGGTGTATCCAGGTGTTCCACCCGATGCACTAACCGTTGCGCTTCCGTTAGATGCACCATAGCATAATGGACTAACATTTGAAGAAATGGAAGCAACAACAGCAGTAGGTTGAGTAATAGTAACTGATGCTGTCCCTTTACATGTTAATTGGTCGGTAACGGTAATCGTATAAACACCAGCAGGAACGTTGGTAATAGAAGAGGTCGTTGCTCCATTTGACCATAAATATGAGTAACTTGGTGTACCACCACTGGCTGAGATACTTGCAGCACCGTTAGTTCCACCATAACAAGTTACGTTTGTTACTGAATTTACTGTAACACTTGGAGCACCAGTATTATTAACCGCTACATTATTTACATTCGTACATCCATTATGATCGGTAACAGTTACCGAATAAGTTCCAGCAGCTACATTTGTTATAGAACTTGTTGTAGCAGAATTTGACCATAAATAAGTATAAGGCGATGTGCCACCACTAACTGAAACTGAGGCAGAACCATTACTATTACCACATGTGGCATCGGTTTTACTCATAGTTAAATTGAGTGCTGCAGGTTGAGATACGGTTGCAGTACCTGTTTTTGTACAACCTTTATTATCGGTTATAGTTACATTATAGGTACCAGCAGCCAGATTTGTAGCTGTTTGAGTTGTTTGGGCACTTGGGAACCAATAATAGCTATAAGGTGCAGTTCCGCCCGAAGGAGTTGCTGTTGCTGTTCCATTGGTGCCCCCATTACAACTAGTATTAGTAGCCGTTATGGTAGCATTCAAAACACTCGGTTGTGTAATGGTTACTGAACTAGTAGAACTGCAGTTATTAGCATCACGAACGGTAACGGTATAAGTGCCTGCTGCTAAATTGGTTGCAGTAGCACTCGTTTGACTATTAGACCATGTATAGGTATATCCAGGTGTGCCACCACTAGCAGAAACAGTAGCACTACCATTATTGCCTCCATTACAACTTACATTTGTTTGTGATGTTATAGACGAACTAATGGCTGTGGGCTGAGTTATCGTTACGGTTGATGTAATTGAACAATTATTGGCATCACGAACGGTAACGGTATAAGTGCCTGCTGTTAATCCTGTTGCAGTTTGTGTAGTTTGACTGGGACTGGTGTTCCATGTAATAGGTATAACTTGGCGTTCCTCCCGATGGGGTGGCTGTTGCTGATCCTGAATTGCCACCATTGCAGGCAACATTATTTTGACTTAAACTAACCGTTAATTGAGTAGGTTGATTTATGGTCACAGTTGTTGTTGCAGAACAGTTATTTGCATCGCGAACGGTAACAGTATAAGTTCCGGCGATAAGACCTGTTGCCGTTTGAGTAGTTTGACTTGGACTTGTGTTCCAAGTATATGAATAACCAGGAGTTCCTCCACCAGCCGAAACGGTTGCGGTACCATTATTGCCACCATAACACGAAACGTTGGTAGAAGAGCTAATGGAAGCTGTTACAGCAGAAGGTTGGGTAATAGTTACCGAAGATGTAGTAGAGCAGTTGTTGGCATCACGAACGGTAACATAATATGTTCCAGCAGATAAGCCAGATATAGTTTGTGTTGTTTGGCTATTACTCCAAAGATAGGTATAGCCAGCAGTTCCTCCAGATGGATTGGCGGTTGCTGAACCAGTATTCCCTCCATTACATGCAACATTTGTTTTTGATATCGTTACCGTTAAAGCTGAAGGTTGGCTTATTGTAACGCTGGTAGTTGCTGAACAATTGTTTGCGTCGCGAACGGTAACGGTGTATGTTCCAGCTGCTAATCCGGTTGCAGTTTGGGTAGTTTGAGAATTTGACCATGCGTAGGTATAAGGTGCTGAACCACCACCAGGCAGTACAGTCGCACTTCCGTTAGTGCCACCTGAACAAGAAACATTGGTTTGTGACGATATAGAAGCGGTTACAGCTGTTGGCTGACTAATGGTAAAAGTACGTGTTGTTGAACAATTGTTAGCATCTTTAATGGTTACCGTATAGGTACCTGCAGATAAACCCGAAGCAGTTGATGTTGTTTGACCATTAGTCCATGTATAATTATACCCAGGTGTACCACCACTAACTGAAACAGTAGCTGAACCATTATTACCACCAAAGCAAGAAACATTTGTTTGCGAAGTAGTAACAGATAAGGCTGTAGGTTGCGAAACAGTAGTTGATTTTACAATCGTGCAACCATGCGCATCGGTTACGGTAACCGAATAAGTACCAGCTGTTAATCCCGAAATGGACGACGAAGTTGAGCTATTGCTCCATAAGTAGGTATAGCCTGCAGTGCCACCTGATGGGCTTACGGTAGCAGTACCATTACTGCCTCCATTGCACGAAACAGCAGTAGAAGAAATGGTGGCATTTAACTGTGTAGGTTGTGATATAGTTATCTGAGCGGTTGCATTACAAACGTTATTAGCATCGCGTACTGTTACCGTATAGGTACCTGCTGTTAAACCTGTTGGGTTTGCCGAAGTAGAACCATTGCTCCATGAGTAGGTATAAGGAGGAGTACCACCTGTACCGCTTGCTGTTGCAGAACCATTATTGCCTCCATAGCAAGAAACATTACTTACCACCGAAGCAGAAGCAGATACACCGGTAACACTAAAACTTAATGTTTGTCCACCGGTAGGGTGACTACAAATATCAGAAACAGAGTTATTGACTAAGCCTATTGTATAAGTACCTCCTTGAACAAAGGCAGGGCTTACTGTTAGTACAAAATCGCGTTCGTAACTACCACCTGCCGAACAGATAGCTCCATTGACGGCAGTTACGGTATATGGTCCACCCGGACCACTAATGGTAAAGTCAGACGCTTGCACAGAGCTACATAGTACATTTTCGCTAAATCTAATGACGACTTGATTTTGACCACAAGCAGGAGATTGTACTATGTTGTATAGATAAGGTCCTGTATTATCTACAACTTGAGCAGTACCACCAAATGTTATGGAGTAACCACTTTGTGTAGAACTAAAATTACTAACATTTACAACATAGGTTTGCCCCGCTGTAACATTTATGGCTGCATTGTAAGTTGTACAATAAGCAGGGTCACCATACATACAACTATTAGAAGAACCTCCTGTGGGTCCAGTTGATCCGGATATGCCACAAAAATTACAACTTACTTGTAGGCTTGGATTAGTATAAATATCAGCACATTCAGCATTGGTTAAATTATATACAGCCCAGTCGTAATCATCGCCACTCGAATTTGGAGTTATAGTAAAAGTTACAGTTCCAGAATTTTGCACAGTAAAAGTGTACCAAACATCATTTAATTCTCCTGCTAATAAGCAATTGCCTGGACACATATTGTCAGAATAAGGCGTGTGTGTTGGTATTTCGGTGGGATAATTCCCTTGTCCTGAATATGATACGCTTGTACTATATGTACTAAAGCACAATGGTATTGCACCAGCACAATCTTGAACCGTTGGAGTGGCTACACTCGAACAAGAAATAGAAGCAGCCCAACCATCATAAGTAATACTAGCATCAGAAGTAAAACGAAATGTTAAACAAGTCCCCGACGATGTTATAGTTCCAGGCGAAGTTGTACTTGTATAGGTGCCAATCAGTGTACTCGAAGTATTGGGTCCATCGTATATATACAAAAAATCATAATTGTTTTCGATATTAAACGACGAAAAAGCAACAGTTATATGACCACCATTACTTGAACATAAAGTCATGGTGTAATCTTCACTATTTTGATAAGTACCACTACTTCCTCCACTATCATAGAAATAACCGGAGCAAGTAGAAACTGTACCACCCGAATTGATGGTATAAGTTTGCCCTAAAGCAAAAAATGAAGAAAAAATAAAGAACGAAAAGATTAAAGTAAACATTCTCATAGCTATAAGTTTATATTCTGCAAATATATACTTTTTTTTTAATTTCAAAAAAAATATTTATTTAAAGTAAGTAATTAAAAAAGCAATAAGTTTTAAAAAGATGAATAATAATCAATATTTTTCAAATTGAAAAGAAAATATGTACTTTTGCATGTATGGATAAGAAGAAAAAAAGCTTTTTAACTAAATGGCGACATAAGTATCGCTTAATTCTTTATAACGATAATACATTCGAAGAAGTATTGCATTTTAGACTTTCGAGATGGAATGTTGCATTATTATTAGTTTTAGGCTCATTTTTTATAGTTATTCTTACCACATTTGTAATTGCTTATACACCGTTAAGAGAGTATATTCCAGGTTATCCTGATGCCGATGCTATTCAAAGAGCAAGGTACAATAAAGCTTTTATTGATTCTATTGAGGAGAAATTGCAATATCAAGAAAAATACTTAAATAACTTAAAATACTTAATTTTATACGGTGAGCCTATTAATAAGCAAACCGTTATGCATGTTGATACTACAGAAAATTATAAAAATCTTGTACTTGATGCATCGCCTGAAGATTCTTCATTTCGTAAGATGGTCGAACAAGAGGAAAAATATAGTCTTTCACAGGAAAAATCGCTTCAATCGCTTTTTGTTCAGAATCATTATTTTATACCAGTTAAAGGGATTATTGTCAATAAATTTAATAAAAGTCAAAAACATTATGGGATCGATATTGTTACAAAATCAAAAGATATGGTATTTTCAATACTCGATGGTCAAATTGTTTATGCTGGTTATACTTCTCAAACTGGTTATATGGTGATAATTCAACATCGCGAAAATCTTTTATCTATATATAAACACATGGATCAAATTTTTACAACTATTGGTCAAAAGGTTAATGCCGGCGAGGTACTTGGCATAGTTGGTAATACAGGTGAACTTACAACAGGACCTCATCTTCATTTTGAGCTTTGGTATAAAGGACAACCTCTTAATCCTGAAAACATCATGACATTTTAACAATGAAAAAACAATCGATAGCTATTTTAGGGTCAACTGGCTCTATCGGACGACAGGCCATAGAAGTTATATTAGCACATAAAGACCTATATGAAATAGAGTTATTAACAGCCCATAAAAATGCTAATTTACTCATCGAGCAAGCAATTGAAACATTGCCCAATACAGTAATTATTTATGACGAATCACAATACTCATATGTTAGTCACCAATTAAGCCATTTACCCATAAAAGTATTTGCTGGAGAGCAGTCAACAATTGATTATTTAGAAGTGAGTCAGTGCAATACTGTTATTGCTTCTATTATGGGTTTTGCTGGTTTATTGCCTGTAATAAAGGCAATTGAAAAAAAGAAAAAAATTGCACTTGCTAATAAAGAAACCTTGGTTGTAGCTGGCGAAATTATTAAAAATTTGGTCGATAAATATCAAACTCCTTTTCTTCCTATCGACTCTGAGCACTCCGCCCTTTTTCAGTGTATGGTAGGAGAACCACTTAATAGTGTCGAACAGCTTATTCTTACTGCTTCAGGCGGACCATTTAGAGAAATGACGTACGAACAACTGTTAAAAGTAAATGCTCAACAGGCGCTTTGTCATCCTACATGGAACATGGGCAAAAAAATTACCATCGACTCAGCAACACTTATGAATAAAGGATTAGAAGTAATTGAGGCCTATTGGTTATTTGGCATTCCACCAGAAAATATCAAAGTTCTTATTCACCCACAATCTATTGTTCATAGCATGGTGCAGTTTAACGATGGAAGCATAAAAGCCCAACTTAGTTTGCCCGATATGCGTTTTCCTATTCAATATGCACTTTCATTCCCTCAACGACACCTAAATTCGTTTCCAAAATTAGATTTTTCAATATTGGCAAACTTAAATTTTTATGAACCCAACAGACAACTCTTTCCTTGTTTAGATTTAGCATACGATGCTTTAAAACGTGGAGGCAATATTCCTTGCATACTTAATGCCGCTAACGAAGTCGCTGTTGAAGCATTTCTTAATCAACAAATTGGCTTTTATGATATTCCAAGAATTATAGAACAATCTATTTCTAAAATATCGTTAATTCTGAAACCAACTTTACAACAACTTATCGAAACTGATAAAGAAACTCGTATCTTTGCAACTTCATTAATTTAATTTTTATTATGAACGAAATAATAATCAAGGCTTTACAACTAATACTAAGCTTATCTATTTTAGTTATTATTCATGAGTTTGGACATTTCTTTTTTGCACGACTATTTAAAACCAGAGTCGAAAAATTTTATCTCTTTTTTAACCCTTGGTTTTCAATTGCAAAGAAAAAAATTGGCGAAACCGAATATGGTATTGGTTGGCTTCCACTCGGCGGTTACGTTAAAATCTCAGGTATGATAGATGAATCGATGGATAAAGAGCAAATGAAAATGCCCCCACAACCTTACGAATTTCGTTCTAAAAAAGCATGGCAACGATTATTAATAATGTTAGGTGGAATATTATTTAATATAATTTTGGCGTTCTTCATATATAGTATGGTATTATTTACCTGGGGCGAAAAATATCTTCCCGCTTCAGAAGTTACTTATGGAATTATGACCGACTCTATTGGTTACAAGGTGGGGTTAAGAAATGGAGATAAAATTATATCGTTAGATAATAAACCGGTCGATAACTTTAGAAAAATTGTTCACGATATTTTGCTCGAAGATATTAAAACTATACAAGTTAAACGCAACGATTCTATTATAAACATTCTGCTCCCTTCTGATATTAAAGCCGATTTAGTTAAAAATCCAACATTTTTAGAAGTTCGTATTCCTTTTATTGTTGATGCATTTATAAGTAATTCAGCGGGCGAAAAAGCAGGTATAAAAAAGGGCGATAAATTTATTGCTATCAACGATTCTGCTGTTACATATTTTGATGAAGTAAGAGCAATGTTGTCGCGTCATAAAAACGAGAAGGTTACCCTAAAGCTTTTAAGAAATAACGATACGGTATCGTTAACGCTTACTATACCTCCCGATGGAAAATTAGGCATTTTTCCATTATCCGATTTAGAAAAATTTTTCAAGCTTAAAGAGATTCATTATGGTTTCTTTGAGTCGATTCCTGCAGGTTTTGTAAAAACATTTAGCATGCTCGATAGTTATATTAAGCAATTTAAGCTTATTTTTTCACCCGAAACAAAAGCTTACGAATCGGTAGGCGGCTTTATTTCGATTGGAAAAATATTCCCAGCTGAATGGGATTGGCTTTCGTTTTGGAGCATGACGGCTTTTCTTTCTATTATACTTGCATTTATGAATTTACTTCCTATCCCTGCTTTAGATGGCGGACATGTATTGTTTTTGATATTCGAAATTATTACTCGCCGCAAACCCTCCGATAAATTCTTAGAATATGCTCAAATAGTGGGTATGGCTATTTTATTTGCTTTGTTAATATTTGCTAATGGTAACGATATAATTAAACTGTTTAAATAATTTACTGCTTTTTGAGTGAAGGATTAAGTTCGTAAGATTTATTTAGATAATAATCTGCATTGGTTTTATCACCTAAATTTTGATACGTTATTCCTATAAAATAATGAGCCATTGCGTTTTGTGGATTGTATTCAATACATTTTTTAAATGCAGCAATCGCTTCATTAAAACGCCCTAAAGTACCGTAAGTGCTACCTAAATTCATCCAAGCATCCGAAAATTTTGGGTCGTAACGTACAGCATTTTCATACGCTTCGAGTGCTTTGTCGTATTGTTGGCGATTAAAGTAAATAACTCCCATGTTGCTGTATGTAATCGATTTTCCTGGTGCAAGCTTCAGACAAGTATCGTAATAAGCCAAAGCTTTGTCCAGTTCGTTTTTACGAAAATATGCTAATCCAAGTTGATCGTAGGCATCTGCAAAAGTAGGAACGATTTTTCTTGCCTTTTTGAAATAATAAATAGCAGTATCTAAGTATTCGGGTTTAACTACTATGCCATTTTCCATAGCTTTGCCTTTCATTATTTCTAAACCATAATAATAATTCATGTGAGCCGATTGAGGTGATTTAAGAATATCAGCTTCGTAAAGCGATAAGCTACTTTTCCAATCTTTGTTTCGGCTCCAGGTTAAACCTAAATAAATAATTAAAATAGGCAATATAATAAAGAAAACTTTATCCGAAAATACTTTACTAAATTCAACTTGTTTTTCTAAAGAATTAAATATTTTGAGTACAAAATAAGAAATGCTAATTGTAAATGCTAGCGAAGGAACAAATAAAAGACGTTCACCAAACGATGTCCCAATTAAAATTATTAAATTTGAATACACCGACATGGTTATAAAGAAAAATAAAATAGCAAATGATAAAATATGTTTTTGTTTAAATTTCCAAATAGCAAATACCGCTATTATTAAATAAAATAATAACGAAATAAGTACATATATATCATCAAAACCAACAATGGCGATTTGATTATATGAGTAATCGCAAGCTAATGGATAAGGTATAAGTAATTTCCATATATAAAGTCCTAATAATTTTATTGCGGTTGCTGTTCGTGTTATAAAATCTGGAGCTGCTACTAATAAGTTGTCTACCATACTAGTTTGGTCTAAATGAGCTTGATTGCCAATAGCTCTGTAACGCATAGCAAAAAAGATTAAAACCGGAATAAAATAAAGTAAACTTAAAGTAAAATAGGTCGATTTTTTTTCTTTTGTAAAAAAATAAAAAATTAGCGGGATAATAGCTAAAAAAGTGATAGCACTCTCTTTGCTTAATAAAGCTAATAAAAATGTAAATAAGGCACTTATAAAAGCCCCCCTTTTTTTAGTACTTAAATATTTGAACAATAGCAATATAGACGCGATACTAAACAAAAAGGCTAAAATTTCGTCCCGACTTTTGATATTGGCTACCACTTCAGTATGAATAGGGTGCAATACAAAAAATAGTGTTGTTATAAAAGCTAAAAGTATAGAATAATTAGCAAAAATTTTTTGAAGCAATTTAAATAACAGTACACAAAGTAAGCCGTATAAAAGCAAATTTATAACATGTCCTGCTTTAGGGTTGTCAGGCCAAATTTCCCATTCAATGGCATACATGATTAAGGGTAATGGGCGATAAAGATTATCGGGTGAATTCCAATAACCATATCGATATCCTGTTTTTAAAATGGTAGCTATTCCTGCAGTACCCTGTTTTACTACAAAATTTTCTTTAATAACCGAAAAATCGTCTAATACATAGCCATGATTAATTGTATTAGCATATGCAATAAAAGCAACTAAAAAAATAAAAACATAATAAGGATACCATTTTTTTTTACTAGCGCTAGTATTGGTTGAGATATGCTTATTTTTAGTGTTTAATCGCTTATTATTAGCCATATTTTAATAATTATTTGATGAAAGCATTACTAAAACACACCATTCTATTACTTCAATGCCTTTGCTTTGGGCTAATTCTTTTAACTCTTTGTTTTCGGTTCCAGGATTGAAAATAATTCGCTTAGGCTGTAAAGAAAAAATATAATTGTAATATTCTTTCTGATTTTCGGGCGAAAGATACAAGGCTATGGTATGAACGTCTTTAATGGGTATTGTTTCTTGAATAATGTTAATGCCATTAATTTCCCCTTTTCTTTTGCCTATTGCGATGACCTCATGGCCATGTTTCGTTAAACTTTCAATGGCTTTGTATGCGTAACGGTTGGGATTGGGGCTTGCCCCTAAAACTAATGTTTTTATCATTTGTAACTATTTTTTTAGATAAATGTCAGAACTTGTCTTGTCATACTGACGAAATGGGATATGCCATTCGAATAAAGAGCAAGGCTTATTAGTGAGTGATAATTTCATTTTCGGTTGGTGTATATTCGTCCTCATGGCTATTTCATAAATCTAAATTAAAGATATTAAAAAAAGAGGCCTTGCCTCTTGCAAAAATATTTTAATTTTATGACTTAAAAAATGTTTTAATGAATTTTTTTGTATATCTTTACGAAGTTAAAAAATAAGCATAATAAGTAGTTAAATGCTTAAATTTCAATTAATATGAAAAGTAAGTCATGTTCTAATTCACCTTCATGTGAAGATTGTGTAATAAACAATATTTCGGTTTTTAATAAACTGACAGTCGATGAGTTAAACTTACTGAATTTCGAAAAAGTTTGCCATGTATATAAAAAGGGTACCATAATTTATAATGAAGGAAGCCGTATTAGTGGTTGTTATTGTATTCATAAAGGAATAATTAAGCTTTATAAAACCGGATTTGAAGGCAGGGAACACATTATTCGTTTTGCCAAAAAAGGCGAAATTATTGGTTACCGCTCATTATTGAGCAACGATTTTGCTTGTCATACAGCAAAAGTCTTAGAAGATGCACAGGTATGTTTTGTCCCAGGCGAAACGCTCTTCAAATTATTAGAAAATAATTCAAAATTTTCGATGGAAATGCTAAAATTAGCTTGTGTGGAGTTGGGTGAGGCAAATGCATTTATAACCGATATTGCTCAAAAAACAGTTCGCGAACGATTAGCAGAAGTTTTATTAATTCTTAAAGATTCTTTTGGCTTAGACGAAGAAAAAAATCTTCAAATAGTTCTTACACGCGAAGAAATTGGTAATATTATTGGTACTGCAACCGAATCAGTTATTCGTCTTTTAAGTGAGTTCAAAGAAAATAATTGGATCGAAATTAATGGACGGAAAATTAAGATCCTCGACGTTAAAGCGATTCAAAAGGTTGCTGCTAAAAAATAAACCATGTGTTTTAATTGTTTTTTTAATCGATAAAAATATATAAATTTACCACAAAAAAAATTATGGCAGATTTATCAACAAACTATTTAGGTCTTAAACTTAAAAATCCCATTATAGCAGGCAGTTGTGGTTTAACTAATTCAGTAGATTCTATAAAAAAACTCGCCGATAATGGCATCGCGGCAATAGTGCTTAAATCATTATTTGAAGAACAAATTTTATTCAATGCAAATGAAAAAACGCACGAAAATCAATACGACTATCCCGAAGCTTATGATTATATAAAAAATTATTCAAAATTAAATGATATAGCGACTTACCTTAATTTGATAAGTCAAACTAAATACGAAACCCAAATACCGATTATTGCAAGCATCAATTGTGTTTCACCCAACGAATGGGTTACGTTTGCTAAAGACATTGAAAATGCCGGTGCCGATGCACTTGAATTAAACATTATGATTTTGTCGAGCAATGCAAAATATTCTAGCCAAGACAACGAACAAATGATGCTCGATATTATTCAAAAAGTACGACAAAATACTAAACTCCCAATAGCGGTTAAATTAAGCAGCCATTCTTCAGGCTTAGCTCATTTTATTCAAAAACTCGATTGGTCAAAACTAATTCAGGCAATTGTACTTTTTAATCGTCAGTATTCACCCGATATTGACATTGAAACTTTAAAAATTACTTCGGCAAATGTTTTAAGTAACCCTACCGATTATGTTGAAAGCTTACGTTGGGTTGCAATTATGAGTGATAAAATAAAGATGGATATTGCTGCAACTACGGGCATTTGGGAATCGAAAACCATTATTAAACAACTATTAGCGGGTGCCGATGCAGTTCAAATAGCAAGTGTTTTGTATAAAAACGGTCCGGTATATATTCAAACGCTTATAAATGAATTAGATTCATGGATGAAACAAAAAGGTTTTAATTCCATTAACGATTTTAAAGGCAAAATGAGCATGCAAAATACACAAAGCCCTGTTGCTTTTGAACGTATTCAATTTATGCGTTATTTTTCTAACATAGAATAAATGATGAATTATCTTAAAAGAGTAATATTGTTCTATGTGGATGGATTTCGGCATTTAAGTACCTTAGGAAAAACTTTATGGATTATTATTTTTATTAAGCTATTTATCATGTTCTTTATACTCAAACTATTTTTCTTCCCCAATGAGTTGAAAAATAATTTTAAAAATGATCAACAACGTAGCGATTATATTTTGGAACAACTAACTAAAACAAAGTAATATGACCTTATTAGATGCATCATTAATCGATTGGTCGCGAGGGCAATTTGCCTTGACCGCTATTTATCATTGGTTCTTTGTGCCATTAACACTAGGATTGTCTTTTATTATGGCAATAACCGAGTCTATTTATGTAAAAACCGGCAACGAAGAATGGAAAAAAATTACAAAATTTTGGATGACCTTGTTTGGTATTAACTTCGCCATTGGAGTGGCTACCGGAATTATTTTAGAATTTGAATTTGGTACCAACTGGTCGAAGTATTCGTGGATTGTAGGCGATATTTTTGGTGCTCCCCTTGCAGTAGAAGGAATTTTTGCCTTTTTCCTCGAATCTACATTTATTGCAGTAATGTTTTTTGGATGGGAAAAATTGAGCAAAAAGTTTCATTTATTCTCAACATGGATGGTAGCATTTGGATCTAATTTATCGGCCTTGTGGATTTTGGTCGCTAATGCATGGATGAACTATCCTGCTGGTATGACTTTTAATCCTGATTCGGCTCGCAACGAAATGCAAAGCTTTGGCGAAGTTGCACTATCGCCTTTTGCAGTCAATAAATTTTTACATACCATCACTTCAAGCTATGTGGTTGCAGCTATTTTTGTAATTGGAGTAAGTTCTTGGTACTTACTTAAAAACAGACATGTACTAATGGCTAAAAAAAGCATTTTAGTCGCTTCTGTTTTTGGGTTGCTTTCTTCGTTGGCTATTATTATTACAGGTGATGGTTCGGCTTATCAGGTTGCACAAAAACAACCGATGAAGTTAGCCGCTATGGAAGGCTTATACGATGGGCAGAAAGGAGCCGGCTTAATTGTTTTGGGTATGCTAAACCCTGCTAAAGAAGTTTCTAATAGCGAAGATCCATATTATTTTAAAATTCAAATTCCAAAAATGCTTTCGTTTTTAGGTTACCGCAATGGCGACGCTTTCGTACCGGGTATTAAAGATTTGATTTATGGTAATGAACAATATGGCATCGAACCTGCTCAAAAAAGAATTGAACGTGGAAAAATAAGTGTTAATGCTCTTAAAGAATACAAAGAAGCCAAAGTTGCCGGCGATACTGCCAAAATGAACACCGCCTTGGCTACTTTTAAAGAGACATTTCCAGATTTTGGATATGCTTATTTCGAAAACATTGAGCGTTTAGTTCCTAATGTAGCGTTGGTATTTTATTCTTTCCATATCATGGTAGGCTTGGGATTTTATTTTGTACTCCTGTTTTTAATTGTTTTATGGTTTTCATTTAAGGAAAAACTACAACAGAAAAAATGGTTATTGCGTTTGGCATTATTTACCATTCCTTTAGGTTATTTGGCTTCACAATTAGGATGGGTGGTTGCCGAAGTAGGTCGTCAACCATGGGCAATACAAGATATTTTGCCGGTATTTAAAGCCACATCGCATTTGTCGGTGGGAGCAGTACAAACCACTTTCTTTTTATTTTTAGCCTTATTTACCGTTCTGCTTATTGCAGAAATAAGAATATTAGTTAAACAAATTAAAAACGGACCAAAAGAATAATGCATATGTTTGAATCAATGGAATTATCGAGTTTGCAGCAATATTGGTGGATTATAATATCCATACTGGGAGCTGCTTTAGTCTTTCTACTTTTTGTTCAAGGTGGTCAGACGTTATTGTTTCAGGTGGCTAAAAACGACACCGAACGTTCACTTTTAGTAAATGCCTTGGGACGCAAGTGGGAATTAACTTTTACAACGTTGGTAACCTTTGGCGGTGCTTTCTTTGCTTCGTTCCCATTATTTTATTCTACCAGTTTTGGGGGAGCTTATTGGGTGTGGATGTTGATTCTTTTTGGGTTTATTGTTCAGGCTGTATCGTATGAATTTCGTTCTAAAATGGGCAATTTTTTAGGAAAACGCACATACGAAATCTTTTTGTTTGCCAATGGGCTATTAGCCACTGTTTTATTGGGAGCTGCAGTTAGCACATTCTTTACCGGAAGTGCTTTTACGGTAGATGAATATAACTTATCAAAATGGGATTTGCCTACCCACGGCTTAGAAGCTGCTTTCAATATTCAAAATTTATGTTTAGGCTTAGCAGTTTTCTTTTTATCGAGAATGTTGGGGGCCATGTATTTCATTAATACTATTCAACACGAACAAATAATAGAGCGGTCAAAAAAGCAAGTTCTTTGGAATGGGCTAATTTTCGTAGTTTTTTTTCTCAGTTTTTTAGGAATGCTTTTAACTCAGGAAGGATATGCAGTAAACAATGGCATTGTTTCGCTTGAACCGTATAAGTATTTGCATAATCTATTAGCGATGCCCATTGTATTGGTAATGTTTTTAATAGGTGTAGTTTTGGTTTTATTAGCATGGTTCAGAGGTTTTACAAAAGCCATTAACAGAGCTTTTTGGTGTGCTTCGGTTGGAGTCGTTTTAGTAGTTTTAGCATTATTCTTTATTGCAGGATTTAACAATACCTCGTTCTATCCGTCGTACACCAATTTACAATCGTCGTTAACTATTTATAATGCTTCATCGAGCCATTATACTTTAACGGTGATGAGTTATGTGTCGCTTTTTGTGCCAGTAGTTATTTTATACATTGCATTGGCATGGAAATCACTAGCCAAAAAGAAAATAGACACAACCGAACTCGATGAAAATTCACATGTTTATTAATTTTTAAAAACAATAGAATATGTTAAGCTCAATTTTATGGTTGTTAATGTGGCCTATATTAATTGCTACATCGTATTATATTACTGTAATGATTTTAAAGAGGAAAAATTGGTTGTAATTATTTGAAAATTTTGGGTCAAAGCTAAATCATGTTTATAATTGAGGCTGGTTTGTTTATTACAAGCCAGTTTCATTTTTATTATTAGCGAAGGTTTTCTGTTCGCTGAAATTTTTTGCCGTTGCTAGAATAAATAAATATCTGATATTTACCTTTTTTTAATGAGCTAATATCGAGAGTATAAAATCCAAATTCATTGATGGTTGGATTATGAATTACTTTTTTAACGGTTTGAGTACTATCTAAAAATTCAACTTTTTCAATAATAGCGTAAACTGAAGCTTCGAGATGTAAAACAGAATTTTCTACATTTACAGGTGTTTGTTTTTGGGTTGACTTTAATTTTATATAATTTGTTTGAGGCTTTGTATTATTTTGAATGTTTGTTGGATATGTAATTGCTCTTTCGGGAACTGAAATATGGTTTACAGCTATGCTCTTTGCAATAGTTGATGTTTGGTGTGGACGTGTAGAAAAATAAAACGTTAGCGTAAGTCCAACTATCAGTAAAATAGAGCTATACCATATCCAATGCCCTATGCCTTTAATAGGATAATTAGGGATTTGGCTTTGAACCTTGTCCCACACATGGGCAGGGGGTTCAATTTGTTGATTTTCTAATTGTTGGTTTAAAAAATCAGCTATGTCAATAATATTATTTGTGTTCATATATCACATTATTTAAATTCATTATTTTTTCTTGTAATATTTTTTTAGCTTTTGAATATTGTCCTTTTGAAGTCATGATCGATATGCCTAGCAGTTGTGCAATTTCTTTATGGCTATAGCCCTCAAAAGCATAAAGGTTAAATATTAAACGTTTTCCTTCGGGCAACGATTGTATTAATCGAAACAAATCTTGAGCTCCTAATTGTGCAATAGCATCGTTTACAGAAATAAGGGTTTCGTCTGTATTTGATTCATTCATTTCTTCAAAAGGTTCGGCATATTTTTTTATATGATCGAGGGCCGTGTTAACCACAATACGACGTACCCAACCCTCAAAAGAACCGCTAAAATTGAAAGTTGGTAAATATTTAAACACTTTTATAAAGGCTTCTTGTAAAATATCTTCGGCGGCAACACGTTTACTTGCATAACGCAAACAAACAGCATACATTTTAGGTGCTAAGCTGTCGTAAAGCTTTTTTTGCGAAGCTTTATCGTTTTTTAAACATTGTTCTATGGTTGTTTTATCAATCATGAACGATGGGTATTTTTGCTAGTTTTTTGACGATTTTGATACCACAATATAGCAATTTTTTCGATAGTTTTCAAAAAGACAATTATACCTAGAACAATAAAGAAAATACCAAAAGCGGTACCAGCACTAAAAATGGTATCTATTATCGACTTTATCATATCGCTTTAGATTTTAAATTGGTAAATTCAAAACCTTTTTGGGTGGGAATTGTAAAATGTCTCCACTGAAGGGCTTTTTGCTTGATTTCCTTAAACCATTTGTTTTTTATATTTTGCAACAAATTACCATTTGTATCGAAAACCTGACATAGGTAAATGTTGTTTTCAAAAGGTTGATTGTTTGCTGGTTTTAAAATAAAATCGTCATCGCAAACAAACATAAGACCTAAAATATCTGAAGCATCAATTTTAATCCCTTTTGAAAATAATTCATCTTTTAAAGAAAATGGCACTTTTAAAATGTGCTTTTGATTATAGATATCGAAAAAAACTAATTCAATGGTTTTCATAACTTACATTTTTAAAAGTAAAACACTTACAATTACTGATATAGGCTTATTGAGATATATAATTAATCCCGAAAGCACAAAAAGAACATTTATGGCATAAAGAATTACAACTACTTGTTTTTGGTTGAGTCCGGTTTTTAGTAATAAATGATGAATATGGTCTTTTCCTGGCAAATAAGGGGCTTTTTTCTGCATTAAACGTACAACAAAGACTCTAACTGCATCTAAGAACGGCAATAATAATATTCCACTAATAACCCATATAAACATTTTCTTTTCGTAAATACCTAATTCATTGATATGATAATGAAACTGAAACGTGTTAAATGCTGCTACTATCAGAAGAAAGCCAATAATCATAGAGCCCGTATCGCCCATAAAAATTTTGGCAGGATGGGTATTAAAAACTAAGAAACCTATTAATGCTCCTGATAGTGTAATGCACATCCATGCGAGTGGAAAGTTTCCAAAATGAAAATTGAGTATGCCAAAAACTGAAAAATTAATTAAAGCTAAGCCACCTGCCAATCCATCCATTCCGTCAATTAAATTAAAGGCGTTGATATATAAAATAATAAAAATGACTAAACTAATAGGTTGTAGAAACAAAGGAATAAAATCAAGTCCGGTTTGTTCAAACAACACCGAATAGTTAAATCCCATTACAATGAAAATAAACGAAGCGGTAACTTGAAAAAACAATTTTATAAACCAACGTAATCCGTATATATCATCTAAAATTCCTGCTATTAAAAGTATAGAAAGCGAAAACCAAAAATATTGTGGTAAGTTAAATTTACTTAAAGTGAGGTAAGTTATGAATAGTGAAACAAAAATGCCAATTCCGCCCATGGTTGCGGTTTTATTTTGATGAATTTTTCGTTGATCGGGAGTGTCGAAGCAGTTTAACCACTTGTTAATTTGAATAATGACTGGCATCATGGTAATACTAATAAAAAAAGCGAATATTAAGCTAATTAACCAGAACGAATCGGCGGGTATAATATTTAGTTCGTTGGTTATCATGGCTTTTTTATTACAAGACTTTAGATATTAAAAAAAGGTTTCCATGGTATAATTTTTTTTAAGAAAGTTGTTTTAAAAAATTTCGCTACGAATGAAGACCTTTTTTATTGTTTATTGAATAATTGTTAGTGATAAATCATTTTTTTATCTTTGTGGACTTTATGCGAAGTACGAAATTGAGATATTATTTTTTACGCTTTTTATTTTTGTGCTTTTTATTTTACCACTTGTCGCTTTATGCACAATTTTACAATGGTATGCAAACCGATTTTGGAAAAAATCGGGTTCAATATCGTTCTTTTTTATGGCAATATTATCGTCTTCCGGCTTTTGATGTTTATTTTTACGAAAATGGTAGCAATTTGGCTGCTTATACAGCCGAGAGAGCGAGTAAAATTATTCCCGAAGTAGAAGCCATAGTAGGTACTTCACTTCAGAATAGAATTATTTTTTTGGTATATAACAATCTTAGCGATTTTAGACAAAGTAACATTGGACTTATTACCGGTAACGATCAATACAATATTGGTGGCACTACACAACTTATCGACAATAAAGTTTTTCTTTATTACGAAGGCGATCATCACTCGCTCGATAAACAAATAAAAGCGGCTATTGCAGAAATTTTACTCAATCAAACGCTTTTTGGTAGCGATTTAAAAGCGAAATTAACCAACTCTACTTTATTGTCACTACCCGATTGGTATTTTAAAGGTTTAGTGTCGTATATTTCTGAAGAATGGAATTCAACAATCGAAAATATTGTTCGCGATGGTATTTTAACTCATCGATACGATAAATTTAATCGTTTATCGGGGCAAGATGCAATTTATGCTGGTCATGCTATTTGGTTTTTTATTGCTAAAAAATTCGGAAAACAAACCATTCCCAATATTTTATATCTGACTCGTATTTCTAAAAATGTTGAAACAGGTTTTTTATATACTATTGGTTTACCAGTTAAGTATTTAACACACGAGTGGCTCGATTATTATCAGCAAATTTACGAAAAAGATGAGGCTAAAAGAATTTTACCAAGCGAAACACAAGTTACACATAAAATTAAAAAAGATAGACATATACGTGAATTAAGCATTTCGCCTAACGAACAATGGCTTGCTTACTCAACGAATTATATGGGACGCATAAAACTCTATCTTAAAGATATTCAAAACAATAAAACTATTTGTATATATAAACAAGGTGTTCGGCTTGATCAAATTACCGATTATACTTATCCGATTATCAGTTGGCATCCTACGGGCAAACTAGTAGCTTTTATCGTTGAAAAACAAGGGACAAAATTTCTTTATACCTATGAGTTAGAAACTAAGGAACTTAATGGTAAAGAACTTTTTAATGTAGATAAAATTTTAGATTTCGCATTCTCGCACAACGGCTTTAACTTGGTAATGTCGGCTGTTAAAAATGGGAAAACCGATATATTTATTTTTAACAATGCTGCCAATTCTTACGAACAAATTACGAACGATCTAGCAGACGACCGATATCCACAATATTTTGAACAATCACAAAAAATTGTATTTTCATCTAATCGTTTGAGTAATGCTTTACAATCTGATAGCATTCAATATAATTACGATGTCTTTGTATATGACTTAAAAAATAAAGATACTAGTTTAATTCGTATTACCGAAACTCCATACATCGATGATATTAAACCGATCTATTTTTCCAAAAATGAATTTTTAATTTTAAGTAATAACGGAGGGATATACAATAAATTTCATGCTCAATACGACAGTACTATTAGCTTTATAGATACAACCACACATTACCGCTATTTTACTATTTCTAAGCCTTTAACCAACTATGCTCGAAATATTATGGATCATGATTATTCGAAGGCCAACAAAATCAGCGATCTATTTTATTTTAAAGGTAAATATTTTTCGCAAATAAAAGATATTGAAACCAACGAAGTCAGTGTGCCCGAAGGTACTCCTTTTTTTAAAGAAATGAAGCGTTTTAAGGTGGATACTTTTAGTACCAAAGTAACGAAAAAAAATACAGATACACTTATTCAGTTATTAAGCATCGATACCAATAATATCGACATAAACAATTATGTATTCAATTTTCAACTCAACCAGATTAAAGGAAATTTAAACAAAAATAACGAAGAAAAAAACAACACCACTTCAAAGTCAATTCTAAAACCCATGATTTATCAAACATCTTTTTATACAAACACATTAACAACACAAGTCGATTTTGGTTTTTTAAATAATTCTTATCAACCGTTTACCGGAGGTCCGTTTTATTTTAATCCAGGCTTTAATGTTTTTTTTAAACTTGGCACCAACGATTTGTTTGAGGATTATAAAATTACAGGTGGTGTTCGGTTTGCTGGAAATTTCAATAGTAATGAATATTTATTAAGTTTCGAAAACTTAAAAAAGCGATTAGACAAACAAATGGTATTTCATCGTTTAGCCCTTAATAAACTTAGTAATTTGTCTTTATTAAAAACACATACACACGAATTGTTTTATATTTTGCGATACCCATTTAATCAAGTTACAGCCGTTCGTTTTACGACTCAGTTTAGGTACGATCGTTCGGCTTATCTTTCTACCGACATACAAAGTTTATCGCACAAGGACGACATTAGTACGTGGGTGGGGTTTAAAGGAGAATTTATTTATGATAATACCATAAACAAAGGAATCAATATTTTGTTTGGAACACGTGGTAAGTTATTTTTTGAAACCTATCATCAAACCAATGCTAAATTAAAATCGCTTTATGTCTCGGGTATCGATATTCGTCATTATCAGCCCATTCATCGTACTTTAATATGGGCAAGCCGATTGGCGGCTAGCAATTCTTTTGGTAAGTCGAAAATTATATATTATTTGGGTAGCGTAGATAATTGGATAAATTTGAGTACAAAAATTCCCGTTTTCGATCCTTCGGTTCGTATCGATCCATCTCAAAATTATGTTTATCAGGCAGTAGCAACCAACATGCGAGGTTTTCCACAAAATATCCGCAATGGCAACAATTTTGTCGTTTTAAATAACGAATTGCGATTACCTCTTATTAAGTATTTAACCAACAGACCCATACATAGCGATTTTATCGAGAATTTTCAGATTATTGGCTTTTTTGATATAGGAACTGCCTGGAGCGGCGATTCACCTTATAGCAAACAAAATGCTTACAATACCGAAATCGTATCGTCTGGTCCTATAACCATTATTATCGACAAAAAACGCGATCCTGTGGTTTGGGGCTATGGATTTGGATTAAGAAGCCGTCTCTTAGGTTATTTTGTTCGTGCCGATTGGGCGTGGGGCATCGAAAACAACATGGTGATGCCTAAAATATTTTATTTGTCGTTAAATCTTGATTTTTAAAAACAATATAATATGTACGAATGGATGATTCTTTTAACAATTGGTTTAGTTGCAGGCATTATGGGAGGCATGCTGGGGGTTGGCGGGGGCATTATTGTTATTCCTGCCTTAATGTTTTTTATGGGACTGAATCAAAAAGAGGCCAATGCTACAAGTTTGGCTTTTATGTTAGCTCCTACGGGCTTACTGGCTGTAATGAATTATTATAAAGCTGGTTTTGTAAATATTAAATATGCAGCTATTTTAGCAGTGGCTTTTTTTGTCGGAGCTTATTTTGGTTCGGCATGGGCTATCAAAATGCCCGTTGATACCCTTAAAAAAGTATTTGGTATTTTACTACTTGCTACTGGAATAAAATTAATATTAGGCAAATGATATCTGTCGATAAAATAAAACAATTGGCTTTTGAAACAGCTTTTCTTTTAAAAGAAATTCGAGAGCATCTTCATCAACATCCTGAGTTATCTTTTAACGAAGTAGAAACAGCTAAATATATTAGCCAATGGTTAGAAAAATGGGGCATAGAGCATAAAAATAATATTGGAGGGAATGGTATTGTTGCTTGGATAAAGGGTAGAGAAAAAGGTAAAAACATAGCTTTTCGTGCCGATATTGATGCTTTGCCAATAGACGAAAAAAATGAGGTTCCATATGGTTCGGTCAACAAGGGAATTATGCATGCATGTGGACACGATTTGCATACTGCATCGTTGTTAGGGGCATTATATTTGCTCCAGTCGCTAAGAAACGAATTTAATGGTACCATTTGGGGAATATTTCAACCGGCAGAAGAAAAATTGCCAGGTGGAGCAAAAGCAATGTTAAGCGATGCCTTTTTTAATGAATTATATTTTGATGCTGTAATAGCGCAACATGTATTTCCCGATTTGCCAGCTGGAGAGGTTGGAATTAGGGCAGGGCAGTATATGGCTTCGACGGACGAACTATATATTACCATAAAGGGTAGAGGAGGGCATGCGGCTACGCCTCATCAAATAACCGATACGGTACTTATTGCTTCACATATTATAGTATCGCTACAACAAATTGTTAGTAGAAAAGCTTTGCCTACTATACCCACCGTATTGTCGTTCGGAAAATTGATTGCTAATGGAGCAACCAATATTATTCCTAATGAGGTTTATATGGAAGGCACTTTTAGAACTTTCGACGAAAACTGGCGAAAACAAGCATTGCAACTTATCGAAAAAATTACCAAAGAAACTGCTCAAACCTTTGGTGCCGAAGCCATTGTTCATATTAAAAACGGCTATCCTGCACTTATTAACAACGATGTATTGGCAAATAAAATATTATTGTTGGCTAAAACGTATTTGGGCGACGAGAATGTTAAATGGCTGGATATGCGTATGACTGCCGAAGATTTTGCCTATTTCGCTCAACAATATCCAGCTGCAATGTTTCGTTTAGGAACAGGGGGAACAAATACAACTTCGTTCCCACTGCACTCACCGCAATTTAATATAAACGAAGATGTATATAAGTTTTCGCACGGATTGCTTGTTTGGATGGCTATACAATTATTAAACGATTAAACTATGATAGAAAAAATTAAAAAACTTATTTTTACACGCACCTTTCTGGGAGTAATTATAGGAATGGTAGGAGGTTTTGCATATTACTACTTTATAGGATGTAATTCTGGCTCTTGCCCCATAACTTCGAATCCATATATTTCTATTTTATATGGAGCTCTATTAGGTGGGGTTTTATTTTTTAAACCCAAAAAGAAAAAAGAAGAACAACAACCATAACGATATAAACAAACACAATTTGATAAAAAAACATCGAAAGCAAAGAATATAATGAAAATATTTGTACATTGGAGCAAAAAATCTGATCTTTAAATATATGATGTGTCAAATGATGGTTAAAAAATATAATTTGTTGGTATTCTTAATGCTAATGTTGGGATACACAACATTTGCTCAAAGTTTTATCGATTTATCGAAACCTGAAATTAAAAAAATATATGAAAGGCCAATAGATCCTGAAGACTTTAGACCCGAACTATTGAATAAGCTGGTATTGCTCTATATTAATACCTATCGCGAAAAAGAAAAGCTCGATACTTTTAGCCTTGAGACAATATTAATGAATGCTGCTGACGAACAGTCAAAATATATGGCAGAAATACAAAATGCTACATTAGATGGTGAAGGAAAGAAAAAAACAACATCACAAAGAATTAAATATTTTGGAGGTAGTGGATTAGGGTCTGAACTTGTTGTTAAAATGCCCATTAGCAAAGGGAATGAATTATTTACTTACGGAAAAGTAGCTGATGATATTGGCTTTAAGTGGGTTAACGATAAAAAATCGCTTGAAATATTGCAAAGTACCCGATATGTTTTAGCAGGAATAGGCTCGCATCTCGATGCCGACAAAAAAAAGGTTTATGTATCGATGACTTTTGGAAATTATACTTTGTTTAATCAAGGAGCCTCGTTACGAAATCAGCTTCAAGTACCTTACACCACCAAAAAATATGGTTTAAAACCCTACGACACAAAAATATGCCGACGTTGTGAAAAGTTTCGCAATATCGAAAATTTACAGCGAGGCTTATATGTAAAAGAAGGATTTGTTTATTTTAAATACGATCAATATAAGCAACTTAAAAAGCTCTTAAAAGAACCCACAGATGGAATCGCTGTTGATTTTGTACAACGCGAACAATATGCTTGTGGACACGATAACATTGTCGATTTTCGTTTGGTTAATAAAGGCATTCTTTACAAACGCCTTAAACCATCTAAAATGGAAAAGAAAAATTTAATTCAAGACGAAAAAGAGCGTAAAAGAAAATTAGATGTACTTATCGGTCCAATACCTCAGGGAATTAGCGATAATTTTGAAATGAATTTACTTGTCATTATTGATAAACATGTTTGTAAAGTTATTACACCATCGTTTGAAGACGAGGCTGCTGTTGAGTTTACTAAAGAAATTGAATTGTTAGCCGATACATTCACTTTTGGAGCTCCCGAATACACACCTATTGTAGAAAAAGCACATTTAGAATTTATTGTACCTTTTGAACGGAACAAATATGATTACAAACCCGAAGATATAGAGCCATTGATTAACAAGCTCAATGAGCCCGATTTTATTATTAATAAACTTTCTATCGAAGCTTTTTCGTCGGTTGAAGGAACCGACGAATCGAACAAAATGCTTCAAAAGAAAAGAGCTGAAAGCATTGTTGAGGCACTTCGTCAACGCCAAAAAGCCAAGTTTATTACTAATATTGTTACTGCCGATAATTTAGAAGATTTTAAACGCGATGTTCAAGGAACTGAATGGGCCAATTTGGCTACACTCGATGTTAAAGCAATACAAGAATATATTAACAAAAATAACTTGCAAAAACGAATGGAGCCCATATTGCAAAAACATCGTTATGCACGTATCAAAATGGATATTACTTACAGACTTGACCCCGACAACGAAGAAAAATATGTAGTCAATCGTTTTAATAAATGTATTAAAGAAAATAATTTAACGCAAGCTTTAGCTATCCAGAAGTATATATTCAAAAAAGTAGTAGCTAAAAAATATACTAAAGAAGCTGTATTTGGTCAGCAAATACCCGAAAAACCCGAATTTGCAGGTCTCTTAATGAATAAGTTATGGTTATCAGGATTGCTTATGAATAAGTTGTGGCTCGAAAAATATGTCAATAAAGATGAACTAGGCGAAGATTATTGCAACCGAATTGCTAAGCTACACGAGTTAGCACCCGAAAACTTTTATATTCACTATAATAGAGCTTATTGTCGTATTTTGTTCGACGAATTTACTAACGATAAGCAAATGATCGATTTTCAGAGAGAAATTAGTGGATTATATGCCACCGGTTTAAAACGTCGAACAGTTGATTTACTCAATTTAGAATTTCAATTTAAGAAAATTCAGATTCTCGATACGCTCGATGAACCATCGCCCATATTGTTGGCAAGTTTAGATACCATTAAAGCAATATCAAAATTAACGGAAACGAACTGGCAAAACTCATTAAAGTTGGCTTATATTTTTATGGGTCAGAAAGATTATGAATTTGCAGCCAAATTAGTTGAACCCTATATCAATCAAAACAACATATTCGATGAACTTATTTTTAGCTATTTGGGCATATGTAGTCATTTACCTCATAAATATTCGTCGCCTAAATTTACGATGGCCATTAAAAAAGCTGCCGAATTAGACCCCAATCGATTATGTGCACTTTATAAGAAAAAACGTCTTTCTATACAATCGCTCGAAAATCCTGCTGTAAAAGAAATATTTTGCAAAACATGCAAATAGTAAAAAACGTTATTTTATTTTTGTTTTTTAACTTAATTATTGTTTGTAGTCAAGCACAACAACGTTTGGCGGTCGATTCTTTTTTTAATCGTAACTTAACTTCGCACCAACGCGATTCCATTCAACGGCTTATAGCGTATTATACGCACCTAATAGAGGCCGATTCGCTTAATCAGCAAGCATATTTCGAAAGAGCTAAACTGTATGTCGATTTAGGCATGCAACACAAGGCCGTGAAAGATTATTCACGTTTAATACTTATAGATTCGCTTAATCCTATTTACTATTACAACAGGGCGATTTGCAGAAGTAAATATGGTTTTACACTCGATGCATGTAGCGATATGTATAAAGCCTCACAAATGGGACTTTTGCAAGCACAAGAAGTTTATCAACGTAAATGTGCTTTATATAAGAATCAACTAGAAAAGTAGGGGAATGAAAGTTCAGCATTGGAATTATTATATAAAAAATTCGTTACACCAGTTGTACGAATACAACGAAGCGAAATCGATTACCGAATGGCTGCTTAGCGATGTTTTAAAGTTTAAATACAGAGTGCAGGTTTACGAAGAAAAAGATTATATAACAAGCGATTATCAAAATAAATTAATACAACAAAAATTTAAACGTCTTTTACGATACGAGCCTATTCAATATGTTATTCATAAAGCTTGGTTTTGCGATTTAGAATTTTTTGTATGTCCAGCTGTACTTATTCCACGTCCCGAAACCGAAGAGCTGTGCTACAAAATTCTCAACGAAGTCAATATTCCCAATGCCTCTGTGCTCGATATTGGCACCGGTAGCGGTTGTCTTGCTATTTCGTTAAAGAAAAAACGCCCATTATGGCAATTAGTCGCCACCGATATTTCTAAAAAAGCCATTAAAATAGCCTCTTGTAATGCTAAGCGGCATCTGGTAAATGTTAATTTTATGCTAGATGATGTATTACAAACTACTATTGCCGATAAAACCAATTATTTTGATGTAATTGTTAGTAATCCGCCTTATATTCCTGAATCCGAAAAAAATAAGATGTTAGATAATGTTGTAAAATACGAACCTTCGATAGCGCTATTTGTACCCGACGACGATCCTATTGTTTATTACCGTGCCATTATGAAGCTTGCAAACCATATATTAAAGCCTAACGGAAGTTTATATTTAGAAGTGCACGAATATTATGCAGATTTAGTGATGCAAATGTTTGTAGAAAACTTATGGAATACCAATATTGATCTCGATATTCACGGAAAAAAGCGATTTATAAAAGCTCAAAAGAATGGATGATCTAAAAAATTGGTTACAAAAAATGCAGCATGTATGTTCGTCGAAAGAATATTGTAAATTCGATATACAACAAAAGCTAAAATCGTCGAATTTAAATTCTGATTCGATCGAACGCATATTATCTGAACTCGAAGAACAACATTACATTGACGAAGATCGTTATATACACGCTTTTGTACACGATAAATTTTGGATTAACCGATGGGGAAAGATGAAAATACGTTATGCCCTGTACCAAAAGCAACTTCCGGAAGGTAAAATAGAAAATGCACTTAACGAAATTACCGATGATGAATATATTCAACATTTTACATCATTGGCAAAAGCAAAATGGAAAAGCTTATCGGATAACGACGAGCCAATACGACAACAAAAACTCATTCGATATTTAATGGGACGAGGCGTTGAATTCGAAATTGCGAAAAAAATAGCCAACGACGTAAATAGTTAATCACAAATTTAACCCAAGTGATGAATAAACAATTCAATCATGCTAACAAAAATAGTAATATTTTTTGAGTAATCGACTCTTCACCCACCGTCATACCGAGCTTGTCGAGGTATAACCATACGCAAAACAAAATGGGCATTGGGTTCATTCTTCGACAAGCTCAGAATGACGAGCCAAGATGGGGAAAAATTAAACGAATTAAGATCTTTACAAAACTAAAATAATACAACAGTATTCGTTATTGCAATTAAAAAATCAATCTTAACATGATAAAAACCGCAATAACAAAAAAGAGTTTTGCAAACGTTTTCTTATATCTCATCATTCGAAATATCAAAAAATCGTTCAAAGAAATCGGTTATTTTTTGGAGTACGGTTTCTCTTTTTTTGGTTCTTTCGCCACTGGGAGTAAATCGAGACATGGGCGGAAGAATTTGGGCAAACTCGGTTCCGATGCTTTCGATGTAGCCTCTTTTAAAAGAATTTCTTATAAACGTATAGGTTTTTTCGCGATCGAGTTTTTCTTCATCGATCATTTTTTCCAACTCTTTTATCCGTTTTTCAACGATATAGCTTTGCCATCTGTCGCGAATAGGTTCTTCTACTCCTTTAACTTCTTTTAGAATATCGAGTTCTTGAATGAATTCGAGAATCAGATCCTTTTTATTGCGAAGTTTTAAGCTCGCATCAATAGCTTTGATGATATCTACCAATATCTCTTTATTCTTGATGTGGTCTTGATGGTATTTCTGTATCAACTCTAAAATGTAGTCGATGTTAATTTCGACCTGTTTGATGAGTTCAATTTCGAAAACCAGATCGTCGTTTATGGTTTCTTTTTCAGCATCAGAAGATTTTCGGTATTGGTTGTAAAGATCGATATATATGCTTTGGTAATCCTGAAAATCTCGTTCGGCAAGAATTTCGTTACCGCTAAACTGGTCAAAAGTGCTGAGAATATTTTTTAATCGTAGTATTTTACCGTACAGTTTGATAAATTCTTTTTGTTTATGCTCACCTACAATGGGTTTTCCAATGGGGTATTTTTCGAGCATTTCTTCGACCAATGCTTTGTAGCCTGGTTTTTCTTCGTTTTTTTCTGCATCGGTATAGCCATAGTAGTAATCTTCGTATGGGCGAATAAGTACAATGCTGCTGGCTTCTTTGTCGCCAAAAAGGGCAATGGCTTTGTTGGTCTCTTCTTCGAGATTGCGAAAGCAAACGATATTGCCATGGGTCTTAACTGCGTTAAGGATACGGTTGGTGCGTGAGAACGCTTGCAATAGTCCGTGCATTCGGAGGTTTTTATCTACCCACAGGGTGTTGAGTGTGGTGGCATCGAAGCCGGTAAGAAACATATTAACCACAATGAGCATATCGATTTCGCGGTTTTTCATCCGCTGGCTTACATCTTTGTAATAATTCTGAAATTTATCGGATGAGGTATCGTACGAGGTGCCAAACATGGCGTTGTAGTCGCGGATAGCATCTTCGAGAAAATCGCGAGAACTTTTGTCGAGCCCTGTGGTGTCTTCGGAGTTTTCGTCCAACACACCATCTAAGTCGTCTTCGTTGGTGGCAAAGCTATAGATAAGCGCAATTTTTAGTGCTTTGCTTGGTGGCAAAAGGTTGATTTGTTTTTTAAACTCTGCGTAGTATTTTTTTGCAACATCTATAGAAGAAACTGCCAATATGGAGTTAAATCCTGCCAAACGGCGTTCGTTGAGTTGGTAAAACGAGTTTCGTTTGGTTTTTTGGTCAAAGTGGTCGATGATGTAGGTTACAATTTGGGCAATGCGTTCGGGAGCTTCTAATGCTCGTTCTCTATCGATATCGGGCACCTTTTTGTCCTCAATTTGTTCGGCTTCGTGCATGGTTGAGACATAATCTACTTTAAACGGAAGGACATTTCTGTCTCTGATGGCATCGACAATGGTATAAGCGTGTAAACGTTCGCCAAACACCTGGTCGGTGGTTCGCATATCGGGGCGGTATGGGTTAGAAGCATTCACCGCAAAAATGGGTGTTCCGGTGAAGCCAAAGAGATGATATTTTTTGAACGCTTTGGTAATAGCGGCATGCATTTCGCCAAACTGGCTGCGATGACATTCGTCGAAAATGAGCACCACGTGGCCATCAAATATGGTATGACCTTTATTGGCTTTGATGAATCGCTCCAGTTTCTGAATGGTGGTGATGATAATGCGGGCTTTGGGGTCTTCGAGCTGGCGTTTTAATATGGCGGTGCTTGTGTTGCTGTTGGCGGCTCCCCTTTCAAACCTGTCGTACTCTTTCATTGTCTGGTAGTCTAAGTCTTTGCGGTCAACTACAAAGAGCACTTTATCGATGTAGGCTAAACGGCTTGCCAACTGTGCGGTCTTGAAACTGGTAAGGGTTTTGCCCGAGCCTGTGGTGTGCCATATATAGCCTCCTGCTTCTATGGTTCCGTATTTTTTGTAATTGCTGCTGATTTCGATTTTTTTCAGAATCTTTTCGGTTGCAACAATCTGGTAAGGTCGCATTACCAGCAAAAGCCTTTCGGTGGTAAAAACACAGTACCGCGTGAGTACATTCAAAAGGGTATGGCGGGCAAAAAATGTTTTTGTAAAGTCCATCAGGTCCATGATGGGGTTGTTGGTCTCGTCGGCCCACCAGCTGGTAAACTCAAAGCTGTTGCTCGTGCGTTTGCCTTTGGGGGCTTTTCGGTCGCTCATCTCTTTGATGTGCTGAAACCGTGTGGTGTTGCTGTAATACTTGGTATGCGTACCATTGGAAATAACAAAAATCTGAATATACTCAAAAAGACCCGTTCCTGACCAAAAGCTTTCGCGCTGGTAGCGGTTAATCTGATTGAAAGCCTCTTGCAGAGCGACACCTCGGCGTTTTAGCTCTATATGTACCAGCGGAAGACCATTGACAAGTATGGTAACATCGTAGCGATTGGAGCGAACTCCCTCATCGGTTGCGTATTGATGGGTAACCTGCAGTTTATTGTTGTGGATGTTTTGTTTATCGATTAAGTAAATGTTTTTTGTAGTTCCATCGCTGCGTTTTAGTATTTTAATATAATCTTCTTGTATGGTAGCAGTTTTTTCGGTGATACTGTGATTGGGATTGGCTATTTCTGATTTTAAAAAATGGTTCCATTCTTCATCGGTAAAGGCAATGTTATTGAGTGTTTCAAGACAGCTGCGAAGGTTTTTAATAAGTTCCGCTTCGTTTTTGAACGTAAGGTATTCATAGCCCTGTGTTTGCAGTCGTTTGATGAAGGCGTTTTCTAATTCAGCTTCGGTTTGGTAGCTCGTTTCTGTGCGGTATTCTGGCTGATATTCTGCAACAACGGTGCTTTGGGTATTTTCGGCTACTAAGTTGTATTTTGTGTTGTTGTTCATATTTTGTCCTTTTTTAAGTAATCTAAACCTTTTTTTGTTGTTTTATACTTTTGATTTTTACTTGTTGGTTTGTCTGGAATGGTTAATTCTAAAAGGCCATTTTCTATCAATGGAGTTAAAATAAATTTTCTAAAATATTCTCTATCATTGATAGATATATACCTTTGTATTTCTTCTCTCGATTTCTCTGTTTGACAAAATATTAAAATTTTACTGTCTCTTTGTATGTTATAACTGTCATCTTGGGGGGTATCTTGCGGGGTATCTTGCGGGGTAACTTGCGGGGTTAATGGAATAATAATTTTAAAAATATCTTCTTCAATCAATTCAGGGATTGCATTTGAGTATATTTTAACATATTTAGTAAGATTCCTTACACCTGAACCTAACTCATCTGCAAAACCAATTTCTTTAAAAACCCTTGCAATAGTTGGATTTTTAGGATAGGGAGAAAAATCTTTAAGATTGATTTTACCATGACCATAAGGCTTATTAGCGTTTTCTGTTCTGATTTGATTTTTTTCAATAATAAATTTTGCAGGGAAAGCACTTGTAAATTCTCTGTGCATTAAAATGTTGGATGCAATTTCTCGTAAAATTTTATTTCTAACGCTAATTCTTTGAGTTCCTTCTAAGTAAAATGGGTCTGGCAAGTGTTTTTCTCCAAAGGCAATGATTCTTTCAAAACTGTCAATTAAATTGACTCTTACATCATCTCTGTCATCGTATCTATCTAAATTTTCTCTTCTTAATATTAAATCGGTTTTGTAATGAGGCACAACGGATAAAATAGTTTTTTCTTTTCCAAATAATAAAATTCCTGCTAAAGTAATTCCTTCCTCGTTGGTTTGATAATTTTTTGAATACAACTTTGCACTTTTTAATAATTCTAAGTTATCCAACTCTTTCCAAGGATGAGAAGGATTTTGGTTTACTGCTAAATTTCTCGCTTTATTTATTAGATGTTCGTCTAAATCGTCTAATTTGCAATAAGGATAAATTTTATTTTCGGAATAAGATAGTTGTTTTTTTAAGTAAAGCTGAGTTACGAGTGTATGATTGTCGGTTATATCCAAATCTCCATCTTCGTTTCTATCGTAGATTCTATTTTTATATTTCTGAACCTGCGAACCAACGGGTACATAAATATGTAGTATTGGTTTATTATCTATTTCTACCTGATTTATTAAAAGGTAAACAGGCGGAGACATTACGTTGGGGTTGTTAATGGTGGATATAAAGTCTTTTTTTATTTGTTCGATACGGTCTTGGCTAATACCTTCAATTTCTTTATTATCTTTAACTCCTAAAAGAATATCGCCCCCATTTCTATTTAAAAAGGAGCAAACTGTTTCGTAAATACTTTGGGGAAGTTGATCTTTACACGATTTAAATTCAACTGAAATACCTTCGCCCATTTGCAGTATTTTTTTTATTCTGGCTATCATTGTTGTTACTGTTTTGGCTCGAAAGTTAACAATCGATTTCTATAATATTCATATTGCTTACGCCGTGCTTCTAATTCTGCCGGCAAGCCCTGCGATATATCGTTCACCAAGGCATCAAATTTGTCCAGTATAGCCACAATACGCTCCTGATCGGAAAGTGGGGGGATGGGAATGGAGATGTTACGCAAAATTGATAAATTTAACATTCCATAACTATTCATTTTAGATTTTAATTCTTTATACATATTCGTCAAACAATAAAAAATAAATTTATCTTTTAATTTATTTTCTTCAATTGATTTTATAGCAGCTATATTTTGATTTATTGAGGCCTTAAACTCTAAAAAAGCTGTTTTAAAAATTGTTGCACCAACTAATGCCATTAGAGTAGTATTTTCTCTTAATAATTTAGCATTTGAATTTTTTAAACCTAATTCATTGATAAAACTATTAGAACTTTTTACAGACTTGTTGTTGCAAACTTCAGATTTTAACCAAGGAATATTTCCATTTATCCAGTATTCTTCCTTGTTTTTGGATGGAGTTCCGCCAGAGCAAACTTCACACACTTCCCCCAGCTTCTTCCACTCCACTTCTTTGCCATTGAGGTACCAGCGGCCGTTGTGCTCTACGGGGGTAAGGAGCGTGTTGCGATAGTATTCGTATTGCTTTTTGCGGGCTTCTAATTCTGCTTCTAATTCTGCTTCTAATTCTG
>JABUFC010000012.1 GCA_013314715.1 Bacteroidales bacterium
TTGCAAAGTTAAAGAAATATTACAAATTATCAAATGGACTTATAATTTTTTGTAAACTTTTTTGTTCTTTTACCTCTTTATGCAGCTCCGCCCTTTCACTTACAGTTTTGTAAGCTAAAAAGAGCTTGTCGAAAATACCTGAAAAGCATTTCAGACATCAACTTTACAAATATAAAACAAAGTTCAAGAAATATCAAATAATTATAAAATATTTTTCCTAACATTAATTAAGCACTCGTTCGAGTTCTATTTCAATATGATCGTTTACTTTGTATAAATACATCCAAGTATATACCGAGAGTTCGGCAAGTGATTCGGATAATTTAAAATTATTTTGCTCTGCAATAACAAACATACGTCTAGATTTATAATAACTTGCCAGGTATTCTTGTTCAGTTTGTCCGGGTGTAGGGACTAAAATAGCGGTGCGTTTTAAGCTAATCAAGTCCATAATCGTAGAATATCCGGAGCGTGCTACAATATATTTCGATGATTGTATGGCCTGAAATAATTGTTTGGTGTTCATATACGAATAAACAAGTACATTCTCTTCGTGCCAAGTGCTGAATGGCTTGCTAAAATCGCCTAAAACAAGTATACAGGGTTTATGTAATTCTTTCAATTGCTGTAGTAGTATATTGGCAAAAATACTTCGCTGTGGTTCTGGACCGCTCACAATAGCAATAACTTCGTATTGTTTTTCTACTGATAATTCAGCAAAGGCCTTATCATCGAAACGCGATAAAAGACCAATAAAAGCCGATTTCCCATTCAATGAAAATTGCATCGATAAATCGCCGGCAAAATTAGGTATTTCGTTAATGTCAGGAATCCAACAGCGATTAAAATTATAAATCCATCGTTTTATTTGTTTATGCAATAGATTTTCAGCCCATTTAACTTTAGAGGGTAAATTAATTTTTATTTGATGTGTAATGATGACAGAATATGCTTTGGGGCTATAACAGCCATATCGGTTGTCGCTTATAATAAGTTGAATGTTGTATTTTTTTATCCAATGATTGATTTTGTTTTTATCTTTTTTAATGCCTATTAAGATGGTAGGAATTAGCTTTAATAAATGAAATATGGATAGTTTATTTTCACTGTATTTAATAGCCGGACAAGCACACGGAATCCATGTATAGTTCGATAGTTCGTTTTTAAAAAAATGTTGCTGATGTTTTGAGCAAGCAATAAAAACGTTATGACCCTTGTTTTGAATTCTTTTAATAATGGGTATAACGCGAGCGGCATGCCCCAGTCCCCAATCGAGTGGGCATATTAATACATTTTTTGGTGTTGAAGTTATACCCATATAGCATTAATTCCTGCTTGTTGAATTTTTTTCGCAATATCTTGCATGGTATGGGCATCAATTTTTTGCAAACTGCTAAGCGGTGGAATGCGATCGAGCGAATAAAGCATCACGGCTTTGGGTTGAATTTTTATATATTGATCTATTAAGGCTTCTATTTCGTTATCGGTGGTATTGTCAATTAAAATTCCATTGTAAGTCCCCTTAACAAACATGGTCTGAAGATAAATTTTACCTTGTAAGGTGTATAATTGCTCAAGATATTGACGCAAGTTAAAATTGATAAAAGGCAGGTTAATCGCTTTCATTGTTTGTTCTATGGCAGAATCGAGCTTTAGCACCGGCATATCAATTTTAAAAACAGCTTCTTTAATCGATGGTTCCGAAATGGTGGAGCCATTAGAAAGCAACACGATTTTCTTATTAGGGAAATATCTGTTTTTAAGTTCGATGGTATGATTTACAATATCTAAAAACTCTGGATGAAGTGTTGGCTCCCCATTGCCGGCATAGGTTAATACATCGAGCTGACTATTACTTTCAAAAAGTGTTTTTAAATTTTGTTCCAACACTTCTAAAAATAAGTCTTTGTTAACAAAGGTACCTTGAGGTGTATCGGGATTCCATCCGCATTCGCAATAAATGCAATTATATGAACAGACTTTCGATTGTGTTGGCAATAAATTCATTCCGAGCGAAAAACCAAAGCGACGGCTTTTTATAGGTCCATAAACAATATCATGAAACAATATAGACATAACAGCGATAAGTTCTATTACGAAAGTAATACGAAATAAATAAATAAAAAAATAAAAATAATAATTTTTGTTAAAAGTTTAAATATAAATATATCAATAATTTATATGTTTTTTGTGTGTTTGGTTAATAATTATTTTTTTACCACTTTAAAGATTTTAGGCAAAAAATGTTGAGCATGCACTTTTAAAATATAAACACCACTATTGAGGTGCACCATTGGGATAATATAGGTGTCGTGTTCTTCGTGCTTAAAAGTATTATGATAAATTTTCTTGCCATTAAAGTCGAATAATTCAATATTTAATGCTGTTATACTTGCTTCATATTCTAAACGTAACCATAGATTGTTTTCGACAGGGTTGGGATATATACTGCCTTGAATTTGTGATAGGCTATTGTTATCGATGCCAATGACAACTGCATCGGAAGTAATGGTAAAATGAATGGGTTCGAAATCAATAGCAGCATTTTGCTCAATTATTTGCGATATTAAACCATGTTTTTCGGTTCTTACTTTAAATATTTGCGAAGGAATATCTTTAAAAACAAATATGCCATTATGATTTGTTAGTGCAAAGCGTTGAGGTATATTATTGGAATCTAATAATAATACAACTTGATTGGGAGCTAGATTCAAATTTTCTTGCGATGGCAAAGAGTTATCAAACCAATTATTTAAATACACATTATACTCAAAATTACTTGAGTCGGCAATATTAACATCGCCTACTATAGAATCGTTTCCTAAAATCAGATCGTAGCTACATTGTAGATTAATATTTTTATTGATATGTAAACCATTTACATTAACTGGTGCAGCGTTTTGCCATTTCATCGTATTACCATAGTAGGTTGGAAAATAATTGGGATAAAAAATAACATTAATATTAAAGTAGGGAATGGCATAAATATAGTATGTTCCAGGTGTTAAATTGCTAAAATGATAATTGCCGTTATCAACATGACAATATGCTACGGCTCGGTATTGATTATTTAAATATTTTATTAAAACAACAATGCCATCGGGCAAGAGTGCATCACCAGCATAAACAGATCCCGAAATACCATAATTTTGAAGTGTATCTAACACCGGATTACGAATAATGATGGTATCGCAATAGGTGGCTGTACAGTTATTATCAAATACAACTGTTAAGCATGGAGTATAAATGCCACTTCCTAAATAAACATGTTCGGGATTCGGATCGTCTGAAACATAACCATCGCCAAAGTCCCAAGAATACGATACAATCATATCGCTTCCACTTATTACTTTATGCGAAAAGTAAGACAGCTGATTTTCTTGTACACTATACGAAAAAACCACATTGCATCCTACTTTATCATCTTGAGCATAAAGCCGAAAAATTAGCAATGTTAATATTGTAATTACAAAATATTTCATCTGAGTTGATATTTTAAACCAATGTTAAAAGTCCATGATTGAAGTTGTAATCGAATGGGAATGTCGTTTTTAAATAAGCGTGTTACATTACGGCGATAAAGTGGCATTAAACTAAGCGATAATTTATCGGAAATAAAATAATTAGCTTCTGCGCCTGCTAGTATGTTTATATAAAAGTTTTGCATCTGTTCACGTTTAAAAGGGATGACACCATAATCGTTGCTAGTAGAAGGTAAATAACCTTTTGTTAAAAGCACATAGCTTAACGAGGTACCTGCTTTTAATGTTAAATCAAATTTACCAAAACTATATGAATATCCGGCTGTAAATGGCACTTCGATAACAGATAATTTGAAATTCTGTTGAGACGTTTTGTCTTTTCGAACCATTTCAATTTCAGTTGTATTCAATGTGTCAAAAACAGGAACAAGAGTTGAATCAACATAAGTAAACCAAACCGTATCGCCTGTTAATAATAGACTATCTAAATTTAAAACTTGTATATAACTGTAATTATAGTAGCTATTATCAATAATTTGTTGAAAGTGTAAGGTGTCGTTATAAAAGAAAGCATCATTAAAAGTATAATTTTGTTTTAAAGAACTATATATTAAACCTGTTTGAAACTTAAAATTGAACTTTTGCCATTCATAATAAGCGCTGAGGGCAAAATTGCTTAATCCAACAGAGGTAATAGGTTGGTAGTTAGATTTGAGTTTTTCGTCGCTAAGAGTTAGAATAGATAAATTAGAAATAAGATTCATAGGAGCAATGTAAAAAGCCAAAGCAGCATGATGACGCAACTTATATTCGTGTAAATTTTGAGCTATATTGTTTTCATTAAAAGTATATTTGCCTACATTGTTTATGGTATTAGGGTTCAATGGCTCTAAAAATTCTTCATTATTTGTATAAAATGAAGTGAGCTCTTGATGATAAGGTTTGGCAATAATAACAGGCATTTTATTTATTTTTGATGGGGTATGGAGTGGAGGGGTGTCTTTTTTCGAGATGTAGGATTCCTGCTGTTTTAGCCATGGCTGTATCGAACGTGCATTATTAAAAGATTTAATGTTGGTATTTGAATTAGACGTTATTTTAGGTGTTTTATTTTCACGTATATCAATAACATTAAAAGTAGAGTATGTTAATAAAATGGAAGTAAGTAAATAATATACATTAAAGGTGGTTAACGAAAAACGGAAAAAGTTTTTAAACCATAAAATAATAGCAATTTTTTTCCAAAAAGAAGCCTCGGGTTTAACAAAATAATGATTAAAAATCATTTTAACTTGACGAACAAAAAGCTCCTGGCTCATTTTATCCCATAAGCCTTCACTTGGTTGAGATTCAAATTGCTCAAATTGTTCCTGCCAGTATTTTTCAAATGGTTCGTCTTTCATACTTTAATAGAAGCATTTCTTTGTGAACGAATTTTGATTAATCGGTGTTGCACAATTTTTTTTGCTCTTGAATATTGCGATTTTGAAGTTGCAACATCAATTCCTAACATTTCTGCAATTTCTTTGTGCGGATAACCTTCTATTGCAAAGAGATTAAAAACCATTCGATAGCCGGGTGATAATGATTGTATAACCTTTAGCATTTCTTCCATGGTAAATTCAATATCATCGCTCGTTACTTCTTGTTCGTATTCGTAAACGTCGTCGATATGGGTATGATTGTAATGTTTTAAATTTTTTCGATAGTTTGAAATAGCAGTATTAACAATGATTCTACGCGTCCAGCCTTCGAAAGCACCAGAATAATTATATTGATCGATGCGTTCAAATATTTTTAAAAAACCTTCTTGCAAAATATCTTCTGCCTCTGGTTTATCTTTTGCATAACGCATGCAAACACCTAAAAATTTCGATGAAAAACGATCGTACAACATCTTTTGAGCCTTTCGGTTTTGTTTCTTACAGCCTTCTATTATTTCTTTTTCATTATACATTAGCTGCATTATTAAGACTCAAACTAAACACTTTTAGTTGCATACTCTACAAAAATACTTCATTTTTTTTCAAAAATCAATGATTTGATGTATATTTACAAAAATTATTTTACTATGACCCATCATATAACCTCTATAAGTAAATGGGGAATATGGTTAATTTTTATTTGCTTTGCTACTATCATCATTGCTCAAAATGCTTTTGTCGAAAATAAAGGGCAGTGGAATAAACAAGTTCGTTTTCGTTATACCTTACCCATTGGTAGCCTTTTTGCCGAAAACAATGGAATTACATACAATTTAGTTAACACCAACGATATTAAAATTTCAAGAGCACATCATGCTTATATAAACCCTAACATTCCAAAACAGATTCGTTTTCATGCTTATAAAATGAGCTTTGTTAATGCAAAACAAGTATATCCTATTGCCGAAGATCCCTACAACGATTACGAAAATTTTTACATCGGCAACGATCCTACTAAATGGGTTTATAAAGCGAAACGTTACAAAAAAATTAAATGGAATAATATTTACACAAACATAGATTATGTTCTTTATATCAACGACGAACAATCATTGCAATACGATTTCGTAGTACACCCTGGTGGGGTCGCAGAAGATATTCGTATAAAATACGAAGGACAAGATACTCTTTTGATTGATAAAACAGGTAAAGTGGTGGTTATTACTTCTGTTGCACAAATGAACGAGCTTAAACCCTATGCATATCAATGGATTAACGGACAAAAGGTCGATGTTAAATGCCATTTTCTGATTCGTAATGGTTATTTAGCTTTTCAGTTTCCTAATGGATACAACGAAAATTACACACTGGTCATTGATCCGATATTGGTATTTTCGTCTTATTCGGGTTCTACAACAGACAATTGGGGCTTTACCGCAACATACGATGAATTAGGTAACGGTTATTCGGCAGGCATCGTCTTCAATACAGGCTATCCTACTACGTTGGGTGCCTATCAGGTGAATTATGCGGGTGGCGAACCATCGAATCCTCAAAACCCTGGATACTATGGCATTGGTTGCGATATCGGTATTATTAAATATTCACCCAATGGCTTACAGCGTTTATGGGCTACTTATTTAGGGGGTGCAGTTAGCGAAGAACTTCCGCATAGCATGGTTTGCAATCGCAGTAACGATCTTATTGTTATGGGCACTACCGGTTCATCCGATTTTCCGACTACGGTCAATGCTTATGATCGTACCTATAATGGTGGCGACACGACTGTTTACGATAATGTTATACGATTTTCTAACGGTACCGATATTTTTATCAGTCGTTTAAGTTCTGATGGCACACAGTTACTTGCTTCTACGCTTATCGGAGGTTCAAAAAACGACGGACTCAATTATTTTGGCTATTACATGAACGAAAACATCGATACCAGCTTATATTACAATTATGCAGATGGCGCACGCGGCGAAGTTATTTGCGATGCAGCCGGAAATATTTATGTTGGGACTTGCACGTTTTCGTCCGATTTCCCAACTACTCCAAATTCTTTTGGTCCCAATTTTCATGGCAGACAAGAAGGCATTGCATTTAAATTTGACCCGAATTTATCGCAACTTTTATGGAGTGGCTATTTTGGTGGAAGCGATAAAGATGCTATTTATTCGCTCGATATTGACCAAAACAACGAAGTATATATTGCCGGTGGTACCACCTCGCTTAATATACCAACCACTTCGGGAGTATGGCATCCATTAGCCCCTGGAATTGACAAATGCAATGGCTTTGTTGCTCATATCGATGCCAGTGGTTCTAATATTGTGGCTGCTACGTATATTGGTTCAGATGAATACGACCAGGTTTATTTTGTAAGGGTCGATAAATTGAGAAACGTATATGTAACCGGTCAAACGAAAGCTCCCGGAACAACCTTTATTATTAACGCTGCTTACAATACACCCAATAGCGGACAGTTTATTACTAAATTGCCTAATAGTCTTGCTTCGCCTATATGGAGCACTGCTTTTGGTACAGGCAATGGCAAACCCAATATTTCGTTCACCGCCTTTTCGGTCGATTTTTGCAATCGTGTTTATTTAAGTGGCTGGGGGCGTAATTGGAATTTTACTACCAATGAGGGAACATACGGAATGCAAGTAACAAACAATGCATATCAAAGTCAAACAGATGGAATGGATTTTTATCTAATGGTTTTAGCTGACGACGCCTCACACCTCGAGTATGCTACCTTTTTCGGTGAAATACATCCCAATGGTAGCAGTGCTTATTGCGGACACGACCATGTAGATGGAGGCACCAGTCGGTTCGATAAACGTGGAAATATATATCAGTCGGTTTGTGCTAGTTGTGGTTTTGGCTGTAATGGCTTTCCAACATATCCGAACCCCGGCGTTTGGTCGCCTAATAACGGAGGTATGGGAACACCCAGCGAATGGGTATGCAACAATGCTCTTTTTAAGTTTAGTTTTGCCTTACCATTGACAGTCGCCGATTTTCAGGCTCCAACTGTATGCTTAAACACTCCTACCCAGTTTACCAATACCAGCCAGTTAGCTACCGAATATTATTGGGACTTTGGCGATGGCACCCATGCCACTGATGCTAATCCTACGCATACTTATTCGCAAGCAGGGACTTATTACGTTACCCTTATTGCCAATAATCCTACTTCTTGCAATGTGGCTGATACCATGATTCGTCCTGTTGTTGTTGAAGCGTTGCAAATCCAAACCAATGACACTTCAATTTGTTATGGAAACTCCATTACCCTTAGTGTATCGGCAAGTGGCAATTCTTTTCCAGTAACGTATGTGTGGGATAATCAATATCCTATTCATGACACATTAAACAGTTCTGTTACAAATCCTAGTTTAACCATCAATCCTCTACAAAATCAGAGTTATTACATAGTTGTATCAGATGGAATTTGTACCTTATATGATACCGTTCATGTCGAAGTAAACAGAGTGGTGATTCAAGCCGTGCCCGATACTACTCTTTGTCCAAATTCAACCGCTACTTTGCATGCGAATATTGTTTCTACTACTGGTAGTGTATCGTATCAATGGGGTCCAACTTCGAGTATAGTAAGTGGTGATACGACTGCTTCACCGGTTGTAAATCCGCAACAAAACACTACTTACATGGTAACAGCGACTGAAAGCCATGGTTGTACTACAATCGATTCGGTGCATGTTAATATAGATCCTTTTAATGCTCAATTTTCTTCAATTCAACCAGTCTTGTGTCATAATCAGTGCGATGGAGCTATACAAGTATTGGTTACTGATCCTGTTTTACCTGTTACTTATCATTGGAGTAACTCTGGTAATGGTTCTTACCAGCAAAATCTTTGTGCAGGTACTTACTCTGTAACGGTTACCGATGCTATTGGTTGCAGCAAAGTATTACAAACAAATTTTACCAATCCTCCACTATTGGAAGCAAGCATTCAGGTTTTGGCTTTAGCCCAATGCGATCCGCAGCATGCCAATACAGGATCTGTTGGAGCACAAGCATGGGGTGGTACACCCGGTTATCATTACCACTGGAACACCAACGATACCATTCCTGTTTTACAAAATTTATTTGCGGGCACTTATACGGTTACTATAACTGACCATAATGGATGCGATACGGTTTTAAGTGCGGTTATTAACGACCCTTCGCCGTTACAGATTTCAACATCACAACAACCAGCCAGCTGTTTCGGTTTCTGTGATGGCAGTGCTCAAGTTTTCATCACAACTCAAGGCACACCACCTTACAACTACCTGTGGAATACGCAAAACACCTCGACTACCATTCAAAACTTATGTTCCGGTGTTTATTCGGTTACCGTTACCGATGCTGAATATTGCGTACGTGTACAATCTATTTTAGTTCAGCAGCCCGATAGTATTCGACCGGTGCTCAATATTCCTGCTATTCCATGTTATGGCGATACGACTAGCATTTACATTACCGATGTTTTAGGTGGAACGCCCGATTATACATATTTGTGGAACGATGGCAGTACAAATGCTTCACTTCATGGTATTGGCAGTGGAGTTTATTCGCTTATTATTACCGATTCGCACCAATGTAAAGATACTACACAAATTAGCGTTATACAACCTTCGTTGCTTGAGGCTACTGCTAATGTAAACCATACGCTTTGTTCCGCTTCGTGCAACGGAAGCATTAACATAACGCCTCAAGGAGGCACATCGCCATATAGTTTTGTATGGTCAAATGGTGCCCACACACAAAATATTCAAAATTTGTGTGAGGGCTATTACGAGGTAACCATCACCGATGCTCAGGGGTGTTCTTATACCGATCAATATGGAGTCGCTAATAATCATTACTATCCACCTTTAAATGCAATGGCGCAACCCTATGTTATTTATCACGGACAAAGTTCACATTTATATGCCGATGCCAATAGCAATTTGCATTTTGTATGGTGGCCTGCTCATACGTTATCAAATGGGTATGTTCAAAATCCTATTGCTACTCCCGATAGCACAACAGCTTATATCGTTGAAATAACTGATGCCTTTGGGTGCACCAATGTTGATACTGTTGTTGTTACTGTTCTTGATGTTGTTTGTGACGAACCCTACATTTATGTTCCCAATGCCTTTACTCCTAATGGCGATGGCAACAACGATGTATTATATGTTCATGCCGATATGGCAACCGATTTATATTTTGCTATTTATGACCGATGGGGCGAAAAAATGTTTGAAACTACCGATGCCTCAAAAGGATGGAATGGTATGTACAAAGGCAAACCACTCGATCCCGCTGTATTTGTGTATTATTTAAAAGTTACTTGTTTAAATCGTTTGCAGTTCGAGAAGAAAGGGAATATCACGTTAATTCGATAAAAAGATGGTATTACTGAATACATATAGAAAATGGCTAAAAACTCAGATGCGTTATACTGAAATTTATTCGACATCTCCAAAAACTAGGCACTTTATTGCTATTACTTTAAGTTTTATGTTTATTTCCTTAAACTTTTTTTCTCAAGACATTCATTTTTCGCAATCGCATTTATCACCATTAAACCTAAATCCAGCTGAAACTGGTCGTTTTAATGCCGATTACAGGGCACATGTAAATCAACGCACACAATGGCGATCTATTACGGTTCCTTATGTTACTTTTTCTGCCAGTTTTGAAAAAAAATTCAATCAATTAAGCTTGCCTGGGAACATTTCGGCAGGCTTGCTTTTTAATTCTGACAAAGCAGGTGATGGTCATTTTGGAACCAATCAAATTGGGCTATCCTCATCGTATTTAATCCCCATTAGCGATTCACTCTGGGAAGTTAGCATTGGGCTATTAGGTATGTGGAACCAAAATTCAGTCGATTATACCCAATTTTATTTTGACAACCAATACAACGGCTACATGTACGACCCGACGATTGCACCCATGGAACAATTTCCGAGAAGCCAAATGCACTATTTTGATGTTCATGGTGGTTTATGGATAAAAAGATGGATAAAACCTCAGATTCCAATCATTTTGGGTATGGCTGCATATCATATCAACCAGCCGAAAAAAACTTTTTATCAGGAAATCAATGTAAAATTAGACCGAAAAATAACCTTTTATGCCCAGTCATCATTAACCATTTCGCAACAAACCTATTTACAGCCTTCGATATATTGGTTCAAACAAAAAATGCTCAACGAGGTATATTTAGGTGGTTTGCTTTATCGCAAAACTCAAGACTTATCGTTCAGAGGTTTTTACCTTGGAGGATGGTTTCGCATAGGCGATGCAGCTATTTTAACAACAGCTATTGATTATCAGAATTTCCATATCGGATTAAGTTACGATTTCAATATTTCGCCTTTAGTTACTGCAAGCAATGGCCGTGGAGGCTTAGAAATAGCCATACGCTACATTTTTTCAAATCCTACTCGAATACCATTGCCCGAGAAACATATTTGTCCAACGTTTTTGTAATGATTATGAGAGTTTGGGTTGTTTTTCTTTTTGTAGTTTTAAGTTCGGTTGCCATGTCGCAATCGGCAAAACAATTCATAAAAGCCGGTAAAAAAGCATACAACAATACCAACTACGAATCGGCTGTTTATTATTTTGGCAAGGCTCTAGAGCAAGAGCAAAATGCACAACTTGCATGGTATATGGCAGAAGCAGCCCGATTAAACCACGATTTTGAAATTGCTGAAAAATGGTATTCGTATGTAGAACAAAACGGTTTAGAAAAATTTCCACTTACCACTTTTTGGTTAGCTACGGTTCAAAAAAATTTAGGCAAATATCAGCGTGCACAATTGAATTTTAAAAAATACGTGCAAAAGCACGCTTCTGTTAAAGACTATTATACTTTAAAAGCACGTCATGAGGTTCTTTCATGCGAAAATGCCCTGTTTTTAACCTTTGATAAAAACCAAACACCAATTTACACGTTTGATTCTACCATCAATAGCCCTTACAGCGAATTTCAGGCATATTTGACTTATGATTCACTTTTTTGGCTTACTTCGTATAAGCCTTTATCGGGTGAGGATAGCTTAACATTTACTTCTAAATTATTAAACTTTAAAATAGATTCAACCCAATTCATTCTCTTACCTATTGACAGTATGATTAACAAACCCAACCGCTTTGTTTCGAGCTTTGCTTTGATGAATAAAAACACGACTATGGTTATAAGTTTATGCAACAAAAAAATGGGCAACCATTTCTTTTGTCAACTATATAAAAGCCATAAAAAACATTCATCTTGGTCAGAGCCGGAGTTGCTAAAAAGCCCTATCAATATAACCAATGGTTCAACGACCCATCCTTTTGTTATTGAAACCGACACGAATTGTTATTTACTTTTTGCTTCAGACCGTAAAGGAGGATTTGGTCAATACGATTTATGGGCTGTAGCTATTGATTCAACGCTCAACCCAATAGATAGTGTTTTTAATCTAGGAAAGAATATCAATAGTATGGATAACGAACTTAGTCCTTTTTACGATTTAAAAACAAAAACTCTTTTTTTTAGTAGCGAATGGTTTACCAATTTAGGTGGTTTTGATATCTTTTCGTCGTATGGATGGATAAAAAACCTTTATCCTCCACAAAATATGGGATATCCTATCAACACGAATCACAACGAAGTTTTCTATCAATTAGCTCAAGATGGCTCAATGGCATTGTTCGCATCTAACAGAATTTTAAATTCACTAACCAAAAATGAAAAATGTTGCAACGATATTTTTTACATTCCTTTAGAAAAGCCCTTAACCGATAGTTTATTAATAGTTCAAACCAAGCAAAAAACGCAAAAAAAAGCCGAAGAACTTATTCCTGTTACCTTATACTTTCATAACGATGAACCTAATCCACGCACATACGACACCACAACTCAATTTTCGTACGATGAACTTTACGAAAAATACATGGCTATGCGTTACGAATACATAAAAATGTATGGTGCAAAACTTAAAGAAAAAGAAAAACTCAATGCCGAATCTGAAATTGATGCTTTTTTTAGCGACGAAGTAGAAAAAAATTACTTAAAAATGTTAAGTTTTATACAATTGCTTAAACAAATGCTGTTACAAGGACAACATATTGCCATAACCATAAAAGGTTATGCCAGCCCTTTAAATAATCATGCTTACAACTTAAATTTATCGAAACGTAGAGTTCAAAGCTTAATTAACATGCTATACCGCTATGAAGATGGTTTTTTTGTTCCCTTTATAGAGGGAAAGGCATTGAATGGCGGCAAATTAGATATTCTTCGCGAAGCCTTTGGCGAAAACATGGTAGCTCAAGGAGTAAGTGATGACCTTCGCGATCAACGCAATTCTGTATATAGTCCCGCAGCTGCTAAAGAACGCAAGATAGCTGTTATTGCTGTTAAGTTTAATAATTAAAACAATATTGTTTTAGATAAAAACTAATCACTGATTTATTTTTTTTATCTATTTTTCACCTATGTTTTTGTGTATAATAAAAAATCGTTATATCTTTGTTTGAAATAATCTTAAAACTATCATACTATGAAAACGATCTTAAAACTTTCGATGATTTTTTCGCTTTTAATACTTTTTTTTAACGCTTGCAAAAAAGATAGAGACGAAACTCCCACTCCTTCTACTCCCACATCTATTGTGGTTCCTGTTTCGGGCACTGTAGTAGATGCTTATGGTCAACCTTTGGCAGATGTAACGGTAAAGGCAGGAAATTATACTACTACTACTGATTATACGGGTAGTTTTTATTTTCCAACTGTTAATTTTGGAACTTCAAGATATATTATAACCTTCGAAAAAACAGGTTATTTTACATTAACGCGTTCGGGTGTTCCTCAAGCAGGCAAACCTATTAATTTAGCTATTGGTTTGATAGACGAAAATAATCCGACTTATGCAGCACAAAAAACATTTAATGCTACTCAAGCCGATTCAATAGAGCTTCCCGATGGTAGTGTTGTTTCTTTTCCTGCAAATGCTTTTATGAATCAAAATGGGACACCTTACACGGGTATGGTTACTGTTAAAGCTTGTTATTTAGATCCCACGTGGGATAATTATGGTATGTATGTTTTTGGTGGTGATTTATATGCAAAAGATATCAATAATAACGAGGTTATGTTAAATCCATTTTCGGGCTTAAATGTCGTGCTATATGATAATGCTGGTAATAAAATTCAACTCGATACCATTAACCATAAAATGGCAACAGTAGCCATGAAAATTCCTGCTCCCTTAGTTACCGAAGCACCCAATAATATAGAAACATGGGAATATGCTACTGCACAAGGACAACAAGTACAACGTGGACAAGCAGGCAAACATGGTGATAAATATGTAGGACAAGTAGCACATTTCTCTTACTGGAGTTGTCAGAGACCTCATACCGGTAAGGCAACCATTTGGGGTAAAGTAATTAAGGTTGTTAATGGCGATAGCGTTGGCATTTCAGGTGTTAAAGTTAAAGTAGGACGCCAAATTGTTCTTACCGATTCCGAAGGTAAATACGAAGCTAAAGTGCCCGATAATTTGCCTGGTATTGTCGTTGTTCCAATATTTGGCAATATCGGTTTTAGTCCTACCATTTTAAACAATGCTTTAGCCAATAACGAATCAAAACGTATAGATTTTGTATTGCCAATGAGTTCTATTATTGCTATTCATGGTGTAGTTAAAAATTCTAATGGACAACCCATTGCTAATGCTTATGTAAGTGCAGAATGGTATAGTGGTTCTCAACAAAAAGTTGTAACATTTACAAATAACTTAGGTCGTTTTATATTACCGGTTGATGCTAATGCTTATTATGTAACGTTAGTTGCAAAAACTCCAACTCAAGAAGTAAATAAATATATTTATTATCCAACGGACACAACGGAATACATACTTATAATGCCAGCTACACCAGGCAATAATAAATTAACAGTTAATGGGACAACTGTTTTTTCAATAGTAGGAAACTCTCAGGGCAATGATGTTTCTGGCTATTTTGGTGGAGATTCCTTGGAGGTATATGTTCATGTGTTCAATACGGGTATGTTTTCTATTTATAGTCATAATGTGCAGTTTCCAATAAATGTGGGGCAACAATATTCTATACCTAATGATTTTACTGTACAATATGGCACACAACAATTAGTAAACCCAGACTCGTTACAATCTGGAACGATTACTTTTACTAAATTTTCTACCAATCCCGGTCAATTAATAGAAGGAACTGTTACCGGTCAAGGCTGGCAAGGAAATCAAGTTACTATTAACTTTTCGGTTCCTATTAGTGTGCAAAAATCAATGATAAATAGAAAACAAAAAAAATAGTTTTTAATTGCAAAACCTGCAATTACCTAACTTTATTTTATTAAAAATTTAAAAAAATATTCCCGTTTACTACAAAGTCAAACGGGAATATTTTTATGATATAAAAAATAATATGTTTTTTTATTAAGATTATATTTAGGGGAGTATAATAAACAGTATAAACTAATTTTTTTCTTTTTTTGAAAGTAAAGTTTATATATCGCCATAAAAGCATTTTTATTTTTTTATAGACATATATTCGATTACCTTTTGTAAATTTTAATGTAATTTTGCTGCCATTATTCAATCATAAACATCATGAACAGAGAAGTTAGAGTACGTTTTGCACCAAGTCCTACCGGACCGTTGCACATAGGAGGTGTTAGAACCGCCTTATATAATTATTTATTTGCTCGCAAGCATAACGGTAAGTTTATTCTACGTATAGAAGATACCGATCAACAACGTTTTGTGCCTGGTGCCGAAGAATATATTATCGAATCGCTTACATGGTGCGGAATTAAGTTTGATGAGGGCGTTCATATAGGTGGTCCATATGGACCCTACAAACAATCGGAACGCAAAGCTATTTATAAACAATATGCTGATTACTTAATAGCCAAAGGCTCAGCTTATTATGCTTTTGATACGGCTGAAGAGCTTGAATCGTTGCGAAAACAATACGAAGCCGAAAAAAAGACTTTTCAATACGATATACACACACGTACAAGCCTTAAAAACAGTCTTACACTTAGCAAACAAGAAACACAAGATTGGATAAATGCTGGTAAACCTTATGTTGTACGTTTTAAAATGCCCGAAAACAGAATATTGCAGCTTCACGACTTAATTCGTGGCGAAGTTACGGTCAACACATCAACCCTTGACGATAAAGTACTTTTCAAATCGGATGGTTTGCCCACTTATCACTTAGCCAATATTGTTGACGATCATTTAATGCAAATAAGCCATGTTATTAGAGGCGAAGAATGGTTGCCCTCATTGCCCCTGCATTATTTGCTTTATGAGGCTTTTGAATGGACCGACACCATGCCACTTTTTGCACATTTACCTCTATTGCTAAAACCCGATGGCAAAGGCAAATTGAGCAAACGCGATGGCGATCGTCTCGGTTTCCCTGTTTTCCCTTGCAATTGGCACAATCCAGATGGTGAACTCTACCCCGGGTTTAGAGAATGGGGTTATCTGCCTCAAGCTTTTATCAATATGCTAGCATTGTTAGGTTGGAATCCCGGAACCGACCAAGAATTATTCTCATTGAACGAACTTGTTGAACTTTTTACAATTGAAAGAGTGAATAAATCGGGAGCACGCTTCGACCCTGAAAAAGCAAAGTGGTTTAATCAACAATACTTGAAAAAACTAAGCAATGACGAATTGACAGAACTAATTAAACCTATTATATTGGAGAGAGGAATAAATACAACTCCAGAAAAACTCCATAAAGTAATAGGTTTGTTAAAAGAAAGAGCCATATTTCCACAAGATATCATTAATGAAGGCATTTACTTTTTTCAAAAACCTCTTCAATACGACGATGCAGCTATTAAAAAGAGAATTAAGCCTACTTCTATCAACTTTTTAGAGCAATTAATCGATGATTTAAATAGCTGTAATTTTGCGAATGAGGAATTAGAAACCGCTATGAACACTTTTTGCCAGCAGCATCAACTGGGCTTAGGCGAAATTATGATACCCATTCGTATTGCCTTAGTAGGAACAACTAAAGGACCCCATTTAGGCGAAATTATGGAAGTTCTTGGCAAGAAAGAGTCGATTGATCGAATAACAACTTTCATAAGCTATTTAAAGCAATTTGCTTTTTAATGGCAGGCATTTATATTCACATACCTTTTTGTAAAACCCGCTGCGTTTATTGCGATTTTTACAGCACCACTCAAATAGATCATTTTCTGCCACTTATCGAAGCAGAACAAATCGAACTTATCGAACAATCAAGCCAATATTCAGAACCCATTGATACCATTTATTTTGGCGGAGGTACCCCATCGTTTCTCCCAACAGCCTATATAGAAACCCTACTCAACACCATAGTTAAATATTATAACCTTTCCGACAAAGCTGAAATTACCTTAGAAGCCAATCCCGACGATCTCTATATCGAAAAAATAAAAAACTACAAAACAATCGGAATTAATCGTTTGAGCATTGGTATTCAATCGTTTCATGACGACATATTACAATTTTTATCTCGCAGGCATACAGCAAAAAAAGCTATCGATTCGGTAAAATGGGCACAAAAAATAGGTTTTGATAATATAAGCATCGATTTAATGTATGGCATTTCTGGTTTAACATCAGAAATATGGGATAAAACCCTTGATAATGCAGTAAAATTAGGTGTACAGCATATTTCTGCCTATCATTTAACCTTTGAAAAAGGTACGCCGCTTTACCAGAAGCATAAAAATAAAGAGATTTCAACTATCAGTGAAGACGAAAGCGTTAATCAATATCAATTACTTATTGAAAAGATGGCACAATATAATTTTATTCATTATGAGGTGTCGAATTTTGCTTTAGCCGGATTTGAATCGAAACATAATGCTGCGTATTGGCATCAGAAAAAATACATTGGTATAGGACCATCGGCTCATTCTTATACAGGTACTACAAGGCGTTGGAACATATCATCATTATTTGATTATATTCATAAAATTAAAACACATAGCAATGCCTACGAAGAAGAGGTATTGACAACGGTTAATAAGTTTAATGAATATTTATTGACTCATTTAAGACTCAATACTGGTGCCGATTTTAATGAGTTGTCGATTATTGATAAAAATATTTTTGAAAAATGGCATTTAAAATATCAAGCAGTTTTAAAAACAGGACTTATTTCGGAAAAGCCAAATGGATTTTTTATAAATGAAAATAATTGGCTTTTGTTAGATTATATCTTAACTCAATTATGGGTTGATGTATAAAAATTATAGAAAATTATCTTTACCATAAATATTTTGTTTTCAAACAAAAAAGTTGATTCATTACAATTTTTGCCACTTATTTTAAACTTTATGCGTCATTAAATTGTATTTTTGTCAAAAATTTTGGCGTGAGGCGATTTTTTGTAACAAATTTATTTATTGTACTTTTACTTAATCTTTTGGTTAAGCCATTTTGGATATTTGGTATAGACCGAAGTGTTCAAAATGCTGTTGGTAGCGAAGAGTATGGTTTTTATTTTGCTTTATTTAATTTTACGCTTATTTTGAATATTTTACTCGATTTAGGCATCACAAATTATAATAATCGCAATATAGCTCAACATAATCAGTTGCTCAATAAACACTTATCGAATGTACTTTCGCTAAAGTTGCTACTTTTTGTATTTTATACCGTTGTGGTTTTTTCTTTAGCTCATATTGTTCGATACAATCAACGACAACTTTATTTGATTGTTTTTTTGGTTATTAATCAGTTTTTTCTTTCGCTTATTTTATATCTGCGTTCGAACATTAGTGCTTTGCAGTTATTTAAAACAGATAGCATTATATCGGTATTAGATCGACTTATTATGATCATCTTATGTTCGTTGATGCTTTGGTCAAGTCTTTTCTCAAAACCTTTTACTATTGAAAAGTTTGTTTATGCTCAGACCGTTTCTTATGTCATTGCAGCAACCATTGCGTTATGGATAGTATTAAAAAAAGCCGGGAAAATATATTTACATGTTGATTGGCAATTTTTTATTGTTTTTTTAAAACAAAGCTACCCTTATGCTTTGCTTATTCTGCTTATGGCTTTTTATAATCGTATTGATGGCGTTATGTTAGAACGTATGCTCGAAAATGGTAAAGAGCAAGCGGGAATTTATGCTCAATCGTTTCGAATCCTCGATGCTGCAAGTATGATCGCTTTTTTGTTTAGTGGTTTATTATTGCCCATGTTTTCTAAAATGCTTAAAGAAAAACAAGATGTTTATCCGTTGGTTCAGTTATCGTATAAACTTATCATATTACCCGTTATTATTTTCCTTATAGTGGCAATAACTTATGCACCTCAAATAATGAATTTGCTTTATCATCACAACGATGATTATTCTGTTGCTGTATTTAGAGTTTTAATTATTGGCTTGTTTGCAACTTCAACAACGTATATATACGGTACGTTATTGACATCTAATGGTAATTTAAAAGAGCTTAATATTATGGCTTTTATAACCATGTTAATTAATATAACATTGAATTTGATTTTGATTCCTCGTTTTCAAGCTTTAGGTTCTGCTTTTTCGAGTATTACTGCTCAATTATTTGCTGCAATTTTTCAAATATATTTATCGTTAAAAATATTTCATTTTAAAATAAACAAAAAATTCTTATTGCAATTGATGTTTATATTAGTTTTTACTATTGTTACAGCTTGTATTGTTTCGCTATATATTTCAAATTGGTTAATAGGTTCTACTATTATTATAACGATAGGTGGACTGGTTATTATTTTTACAAAAGCTATTGATATTAAGATGTTTATCTCGGTTTTAAAATCGAGTAAAACCGAATAATTATTTTGTAATTACTTTTTTTTGATTTACTTTTGCTTAATAAAATAGCTGAATTTTCAATGAACCATCAAAACTTTCATGTTTCTGATACTTCTAATTTTCTATTCCAACCATCCTCTGAAATTTTAATTATTACTAATCAAAACGGTATAATTATTAACACGAATACATTAGCAGAGTCGTTTTTTAATCGTTCTCCATTAAATGGATTAGTTGCTAAAGATATTTTAAGTTTAAAAACAAAAAAGGGCGAAATCGTAGGTTGTCCTATTTTGAAGTGTATTCAAGAAAATCAAACAATAGAGTCTTTAGAACCTTTATTGTTAGTACAAAACAATAAACTAGTAACTTTTAAAGCTATTCCTATCAATATTGATAAAAATAATTATGGATGTTTGTTCATAATTAGAGATATAAATCAAACTGAAAAAATAAAAAATCTAAGTCAAGAAGATATCCAAAATTTACCAACAATATTTAAAAATGCTCCTTTGGGCATAGCTATTATAGATATTTGGGGCAATATATTGGAAGTAAATTCTGCTATGTTGACTATATTGGGATCTCCTTCGGCAGAGGCAACTAAACAAATCAATATTTTGCAATTTAAGCCTTTACAGGAAACTCCTTTAATTGGCTTATTTAATAAGGCTTTAGAAACTAAAAATATAACCTCCGATACCGCTAAGTATTTTACAAAGTGGGGAAAATTAATATATGTTTACTACCAATTAGTTCCTATTATTCAAGACGATGAAGTAAAGCAAATATGGCTTTATGTAAACGACTTAACACCTGTTTATATTGCTCAAGAAAAAGAAACACTTATTAAAAATCAAATTGCTCTTTTACATCAATTTTCGTACGAGTTTATTACACTCGATAATAGCTATAACCCATTTGTTTTTATTGGTGAAAAAGTAAAAAAACTTTTCCCCGATTGTACAATAACAATAAATAAATATTACCCAACGAAAAATCTTTTTATAACTGAATTTTTATATTCTCCCAAACCATCGGTTCAAGAACTATCAGAAAAACTAAAACAAAAAAAAGCACTATTGTCGTACACCTTACCTCAAGAACTTTGGCCTTTAAATTTTCAAGGGAAATTTATTAAAATACCACACGAAGATTTTTTAACAGTACAGTTCTCAATAAAACAAGAAGAAATAATAAAACTTTTATTAACTGCTCAAGTTGAATCCATATATTCCATGGGGTTTATCAATAATTCTATACTCATGGGAAACATTACCCTTTTTACTCATAAAGAAGAAACAAATATCGAAATTCTCGAATTACTTATAAATCAGGCGTCGTTGCTTTTACAACGTCATTTATCGCAAAAAAAAATCAACGAAAATCATGCTTTTTATAAGTCGATATTAAATACTATTGACGATTTTATTTTGGTTGTGGATGTAAATTACAAGATCGTTTTTACCAATCAACCTTTATTGCAGTTATTAGCTAATTATAACTATTCAACATCTGTTTTAGGGCTCGAAATAAAAGAAGCTGTACCTTTTTTAAATCAAAATATATACAATTATCTTATTACATGTAAAAACACTAAACAAAGTCAACTATTTCAAAGCACATCTTTAATAAACAATACACTTGTTTATTATCAGACCAACATTTCATATTTGTCTACCGATCAAGACGATGAACAATTTATTATTGCAATACGCGATGTTACGAAATTAGCACTTAAATCGAAAGAAGTTGAAACACTTACTTCTATTAACCAAAAAATTATAGAAAACCTAAATGAAGGAGTTTTAATCGTAGATACTGATTACAAAATAAAAGTTGTCAATCAACCGTTTTGTGATTATTTTGAAATAGAAAAAAACAAACTTACCGACACATCTGTAATTAACGTTTTCCCTCCAAAATTCAAAGATAAAGCCATTGAAATCATAAATAACTTAAAACAAAACCCTACTAATTTATATTTTGAGTTTCCATTCGAAAATAGCAAAGGAATCAAGAAAATATTCTCTGAAGAACTTCATCCAATTATCGAAAATAATAAAGTAATTTTTATTTTAGTTTTAGTAAAAGATATTACCGAACAAAAAAACAGAGAGTTAACACTTATTGATTCAAAAGAAAAGGCAGAATTAAGCAACCGCTTAAAATCGACTTTTATAGCTACCATTAGTCACGAAATTAGAAATTCACTCAATGCTATTCATGGTTTTGCTCATTTGCTGCAAAAAGCTGACCTTTCTGACAACAAACGAGACCAATATATAAAACAAATCAATGCCAGTTCGTCAACACTTTCGCGTATTATTGACGACCTTATTGATTATACTAAATTTGAGACAGGAAACCTACAGCTTATTTTCGAAACAGTCTTTTTATACGACTTGTTAAAAGAATTATACGAGCAATATCAACAAGAATTGCTAATTAGAAACAAACAACATATTTCGCTTGTTTTAGAGAACACACCCGACGATAATCTACCTTTTGAAACCGATAAATTACGATTAAAGCAAATTCTTTCGAACCTCTTAATCAATGCTATTAAATATACTTATTCGGGCAAAATATGTTTTGGCTATAAAATCTACAACAATAGCATTATTTTTTATGTAAAAGATACCGGGACAGGCATTAAAGAAGAACACATTCCACAATTATTTAAACCATTTGTACAATTAAGTTCTAACTATACTACCGAACAAAAAGGTGCAGGTTTAGGTTTAACCATAATTAAAACACTTACGGAACTAATGGGGGGAAGTATTCATGTAGAATCGAAATGGCAAGTTGGAAGTACCTTCTCCGTTCGTTTTCCTTATCGTCATACATTTACCTTTGAAAACACAACAACTAACGTAGAAAAACACTGCTCTATTGCACGACCATTAACCATTCTTATTGCCGAAGACGATGACATCAATTACATGTTCATAGAAGAAATGCTGTCGGAATATAATTTTACACTTATACACGCACGAAATGGTAAAGAAGCGGTTGAACTTTTTACTGAAAAAATGGAGCAAATAAATTTAGTTTTAATGGACATACAAATGCCTATTATGGATGGCTTTGTTGCAACTCAAAAAATAAAAATACTCAAACCAGACATCCCAGTAATTGCCCAAACCGCTTATGCATATTCAACCGAAATTGAGATGAGCAAACAAGTTGGATGTTCAGATTATATCATTAAACCCATCGAATTAGAAGTACTAATACAGAAAATAGAACAATACGCAAAATAACAATTATCATTTAAATAAAGTTGCTTTTTAAAGCAAATTGCAATTTGAGACATTTGCAAAAGTCTCAAATTAACAAAGTTCAAGAAATAAAAAATAATCTGGTTGATCAAATTTTTTATTCAATTTCAATGCAATTTTAATATATATAGCTATTAACATTATTTCGTTCATTATTTATTTAAATGTACCGAAAAAAATAATAGCTTTATATGTAAGTTTGTGCTATGATGAAATGGATTCGCATATCGGTTGTTTTAATTTTTTTGATAGGTATCGTGGTAGGTGGAATATATTACTACCAAAATTCGTTTATCGAAAAAGAAGTTATGGTTTCTGATATCTATAAGTATATTCCTACCGATGCTGCCCTAATTATTGAAGCTAAAAATATATCGAACCTAAATACAGCTTTAAATCATTCGAGCAAGCCGTGGTCTTTACTCAAAAATATAAAAGAAATAGAACGATTAAATCAACAAATAAATTATTTTGACAGTGTTGTAAAATATCATCCATTATTCAAATACAACTCAACTAAGGGTCCCGTATTACTATCGTTTCATCCCAGTGGTAAAAAAGATTTTAATACATTATTAATAGTAAACTTTGGTTCAAATACGAGCGAAGCAACCGCTCAATCAGTTGTTCAAGATTTGTACGGTCATCCTATTACGATAAATGAAAAAACATACAACGATCAAGTTATATTTTCGGTTATTGCCAACCCAAATGATGTAATATCATCGTTTCATTTTTGTTTTATACATGGTCTTTTTATTGCTTCAAATTCTTCGTTAATGGTTGAAGAGGTATTGCGTCAACATCAAAGCCAATATTCGCTATTCGACAATCCGTCGTTTAAGAAAGTTGTAAAAACGGCCGGGCAAAACGTTGAAGCCAATCTTTTTATAAATCACAAACTTTTTAATAAGCTTTGGAAAAAATGGCTATCGTCCGATTTGCAAAAGGCAAATATCAACACAAGTTTAGCAGAATGGTCGGCATTCGATTTACATGTCTCGCAAAACATGTTTTTAATCAATGGTTTTATAGATCATGGCGACTCACTAGTAAATTATTTAAAAATTTTATCAAGTCAGGAATCTGTCGATTTTAGCTTCGACAATATTATCCCTAAAGAAAGTCATACCTTTTTGTTTTTAAGCATGAGTCATTTTAAAAATTGGCAAGAAGCATACAGCATATTTTTAGAATCGTATGGTTTACGTAAAGGCAGAGACCAAACTTTATCCTTATTGAAAAAAAATCAACAAATCGATATTATTCGCTTATTCGATCAATTGATATATAAAGAAGTCGGTTTGGTCTTTGCTTCTAATCCCGAATCGAGCGATAGCCTTCAGAGCGATGACACCTTTTTTATTATCAATACCGATAATCAAACAAGTTCAAAAGAGATGTTAGACAGTGTGCTCGAAAACTATGCTCAAGCTAAAGGCAAAAAATACAACGACTATATTTTAAATTTAAAATTAGATAACGAACTTTCGTCCGAAATCTATAGTTTTCCTATTACAAATATACCTGAAATATTATTTGGTAGTGCCTTTTCGAATGCTGGCAGCCGCTATGCTGCTTTTATCGATAATTATCTGATATTTACAAAGTCTAAGCGAGCCTTACAGCGTATTTTATATGCCAATACGCTAAAAAAAACACTCAAAAACGAAGAACTATATCGCTCTTATACCGATATGCTCGATAAAGAATCGAACCTTTTATTTTATTGCGATATTGCTCGTGCTAAAACGTTTCTAAAAACAACACTTCACACCAACATTTTCCGTGTTTTAGAGCAAAATTTCGAAATTGTTCGACAAATGGATGCTGTAAGTTGTCAAATATCGAACAACAACGACTTATTATATACCAGTTTGTATGTTCGCTATAGTCCCGAAATAAAACAAAATACGCATACCGTTTGGGAAAGTAAGCTCGATACAACCATTAGTATGAAACCTTATTTTGTAATAAATCATACGAATCAGGAAAAAGAAATATGGGTTCAAGATGATGCCAATAACATATATCTTATCAATAATTCGGGTCGCATATTATGGAAAAATCATTTGCCCGAAAAAATAAAAAGCGATATTTTTCAAGTAGATTTAATGAAGAATAAACGGTTGCAATATCTGTTCAGTACCAAAAATTACATTTATATTGTTGATCGTAATGGCGAGGTATTAGAAAATTATCCTATAAAACTAAAAGCTCCTGCAACAAATGCTATGAGCCTTATAACTATAAATAAAAAAAATGAACAACGTATATGGATTGCTTGTGCCGACAAAAAAGTGTATTGTTATACACTTGCAGGGAAATTAGACAAAACATGGACTTTTGAAACTACTAACCATTTTGTTTATCAACCAGTACAATACGTTTCTTTCGACAATAAAGAATATATTTATTTTGTCGATACCCTTAACATCTATATTTTAAACCAACAAGGCAAACCAGCTATTAACATAAAACAACATTTTCCAATAAATCGTAATGCACAACTTTATTTTGAACCCAAAAATCATGAAACTGAAACTCGGTTTGTAATTAATGACATCGAAGGGAATATTCATTTTATTTATCTCGATGGAAAAGTAAAATCATGTTCATTCGATAAATTTAGCCCTCATCATTATTTTTTATATAACGATATGGATGCCGATGGTTATTCCGATTTTATTTTTGTTGACGAAGACGAACTTTTAATTTATCAACGTAATAAAAAAATAATGCTAAGCTATTCGTTACCTTCTAAGCCTTTATATAAACCCATATTTTACGAGTTTCCACTATCGAAAAATAAAATAGGTTTAGTTTGCAAAAATTCGATTTTATTGGTTGATAAAGATGGCAAAATGCCAAGCGGATTTCCTTTAAAAGGAATAAGTCCATTTAGCATAAGTATTTTTAGCACCACTATCAAAAACTATTACTTAATAGTAGGAAGCGATAATGGCTATTTGCTAAATTACGAAGTGTTTACGAACAAGCAATAGAACAACGATTACAACGCGATAGTTCGCCTCTCAAGCGTTTATCAACCAAGGTTTCTACTTCTTCTTTTAATGCATCAATGAGTATTTGTTTGGTTATTTCGCTGGCAAAAGCAACCATTAGTAATTGGCAAGCTTCTTTATGAGCAATGCCACGCGAACGCAGGTAAAACATAGCTTCATCGTCGAGTTTACCTGTGGCAGAACCGTGGCTACATTTAACATCGTCGGCATAAATTTCAAGTTGTGGTTTTGAGCGTACTTTTGCCGAAGGGTTAATGATAAGGTTTTTATTCGATTGATAAGCATTTGTTTTTTGAGCTCCTTTTTCAACTAATATTTTACCAGAAAAAATTCCGGTGGCTTCATCGTCGAGGATACCTTTAAAAAGTTGATTGCTTTCGCAATTAGTTGTATGATGTTTTACAAAAGTATGATAATCAATATGTTGATTTTTATCTGCTAGCCATAAACCATTAAGGTTCGATTGAGCTTCTGAGCCTATTAAATCAACCCACAGGTTGTTGCGAACAGTTCCACCATGAAGGGTTATAAAAGCCGTATGAAATTGACTTTCTTTTTCTTGTTCAATATAATTATTTGTTATTTGAACGGAATGATTATGAGCATTTTGCATTCGATAAAAACTTAGTTTAGCTTTTTCTTTTAAAAATACTTCCATTAATCCATTCATAATAAAAGGACTGGGGTTAAGGCTATGGTCGCATACTAAAATTTGATTTTCGAATTCACTTTCGCTAATAATTAAGTGACGTGGATAAACCTGGATAGGTTCGTCGGCAACTACAATGTTTATGAGTTGTATAGGCTTTTCTAATTGTGCTTTAGCAGGAATATAAATAAAAATCCCGTCTTGCATTAAAGCTTCATTAATAGTGCTTAGTTCGTCATGGTATTTATGAGCGGCTTTGCCTAAATATGAAAAAACTAATTCGGGATATTGGTTAATGGCTTCGTTAAGGCTTCCAACAATAATGCCATTTGAGTGTTTTATTAATTTGGGTTGTTGAACAGTAGCATAATACCAACCATTCATAAGTACAATAACTTGAGTATTGAGCGTTGGTACATCGCATTTAAAAACTTCATCAATGTTTATGTTTTCAGATTTTAAATATGGATAAAACTGATATTTCCCTGTATAGTGCTGTTCAATACTTGTGTATTTATAATTTTCGTTTTTTTTGTTGGGAAGCCCCTTTTGTAAAAACTTTTCATAAGCTTCTTTTCGAATTGCAACAATTGGTTGTGTTCCCGAATCCAACACCGTCTCCATTGCTTTCTGAATATTTTCTTGGGCTATATTTTGAATAAGATTTGTTGACATAAGCTGTTAATTTTGAAATTCTTTCTTTATCCAGTCATATCCTTTTTCTTCTAACTCGAGAGCAAGTTCTTTCCCGGCTGTTTTTACAATTTGACCGTTGTACAATACATGAATAATATCGGGCACAATATAATCTAACAGTCGCTGATAGTGAGTAATGACAATGGTTGCAGTGTCGGGTCGTTTGAGTTTATTGACGCCATTTGCCACTACGCGTAAAGCGTCGATGTCTAAGCCGCTATCGGTTTCATCGAGGATGGCTAATTTGGGTTCGAGCATAGCCATTTGAAAAATCTCATTTTTCTTTTTCTCACCACCCGAAAATCCTTCGTTAACTGAGCGATTGGTGAGTTGTGTGTCTATTTCTACCAGTTCTTTTTTGTCTCGCATATATTTCAAAAAATCTGAAGATGATAAGGGTGATAGATTTCTGTATTTACGTATTTCGTTAACAGCTGTTCGCATAAACGAAACCATGCTTACGCCTGGAATTTCAACAGGATACTGAAAACCTAAAAATATACCCATTCGTGCACGTTCTTCGGGAGATAAATCGAGTAAATTTTTACCCATAAATATCACTTCTCCTCCTGTTACTTCAACATTTTCGCGTCCGGCGAGTACCGAAGCTAAGGTGCTTTTTCCTGAGCCATTGGGTCCCATAATAGCATGAACTTCGCCAGGTTTAACTTCCAAGTTGATTCCTTTCAGAATAAGTTTTCCATTTATTTGGGCTTTTAAATTTTTTATCGTTAACATAATTTACATTATTTTAATTTTATCCTACACTATTTTCTAAAGATATTTGCAAGAGTTTTTGAGCTTCAACAGCAAATTCCATAGGTAACTGATTTAAAACTTCGCGAGCATAGCCATTCACAATGAGCCCTACGGCATCTTCGGTGCTTATGCCACGTTGATTGCAATAGAAAATCTGGTCTTCGCCAATGCGTGAGGTCGTGGCTTCGTGTTCGGCTATAGCGGTCTGGTTGTCGATTTCGATGTATGGGAAGGTGTGAGCTCCGCAACGATCGCTCATGAGCATGGAGTCGCACTGGGTATAGTTTCGTGCATTATCGGCATTTTTCATGATTTTTACCAAACCACGATAACTGTTTTGACTTTGACCGGCAGAGATTCCTTTGGAAATAATTCGGCTACGAGTGTTTTTGCCTATGTGTATCATTTTGGTGCCGGTATCGGCTTGTTGAAAATTATTGGTTACCGCTACTGAATAAAATTCAGCAACAGAATTATCGCCTTTCAGAATGCAACTGGGGTATTTCCATGTTATTGCAGAACCGGTTTCTACTTGTGTCCACGAGATTTTTGCATTTTCTTCTTTGCAAATACCTCGTTTAGTAACAAAATTGTATATTCCACCTTTGCCGTTTTTGTCGCCTGGGTACCAATTTTGAACCGTAGAATATTTTATTTCAGCGTTTTTTAAAGCAACTAGCTCAACTACGGCAGCATGTAGTTGGTTTTCGTCTCGCATAGGAGCCGTACATCCCTCGAGGTAGCTTACGTATGCATCCTCGTCGGCAATGATGAGGGTACGTTCAAATTGTCCGGTATTAGCAGCATTAATACGGAAATAAGTCGATAGTTCCATAGGACAACGTACGCCTTTAGGAATATAAACAAACGATCCATCGCTAAAAACAGCGGAGTTGAGGGCTGCAAAATAATTGTCGGTATAAGGAACTACCGAGCCTAAATATTTTTTTATCAAATCGGGATGTTCGCGAATGGCTTCGCTCATAGAGCAAAAAATAATACCCAAATTTGCCAAGTTTTCTTTAAACGTAGTTTTTACAGATACACTATCCATTACAGCATCGACAGCTACACCCGATAATTGCTTTTGTTCATCGAGTGGAATACCCAATTTATCAAAAGTTTTTTTAAGTTCGGGATCGATTTCGTCTAAAGAATTAAGGGTAGCTTTTTGTTTTGGTGCTGAATAGTAAATAATATCTTGATAATCGATAGGAGGTATTTTTAAATGAGCCCATTGTGGCATTTCCATTTTTTTCCAATACTCAAAAGCTTTTAACCGCCATTCGAGCATGAATTCGGGTTCACCTTTTAAAGCTGAAATTTTTTTGATGATGTCCTCATTAAGACCCTTAGGAATAGATTCGGCTTCGATATCAGTAACGAATCCGTATTTATATTCCGATTGAGTGATTTTATTCAATATGTGTTCATTTTCCATATATATGAAAAAATATTTTTTGCAAATTTAATTAGAATATTTCTAAATAAAAAGTTCATTAAAGATATTTAACGTTGAAAAGAAAGAAAAGAATTTGATTTATATTATCTTCATAAAAACGAGATAAATTTGTTTATATGATATAATTTTTATTGTCTGCTTGAATTAATCGCTTTTACACCAACTAAACGTTCGTATAGAGAACTGTTATTTTTCCAGTAAACAAAAATATAGTAATCGTTTTCGGTTTCGTAGTGATTGCCTTCTATAAAGCCAAAATCGGCTTGATTATTTTTATCTGTAAGGTATGCATAAGCATAATCATAAAATCCTTGTTTTAAAAGTAAAGTAAGCTCATATCGTTTTTGGTCGTAATTATACGTCATTTGATTGGTGTTATTATATTGCCAACGATTGAAATTGCCAGCTACATATAAATTTCCTTCTGCTAAAGGAGCTTCGAATGGTAAGAAAAAATGCACATAAACATAATCGGCTTCAATGCGACTATCACGTCCCATACTGTTTTTTACTAAAAAACGTCCGTTTATATCTTGCCATTGAAAATAGACTTTAAAAGTACGTTTTTCGTCGGGGTACATATAATAATGATATAAGGGGCGTTCAAATTCAATAGCTTGTATTCGCTCTGCCTGAAAACGAATGCTTTTAGAATCGACCCAACGGAATTCACTTCCGCCTTCAAAAAGATTACCTTGTTCGTAATTATATATCAGTTCGTTGTCTTTAACAAATTGCGGTTTTAAATCGTATATGGCATTATCAAATCGGAAGTTTTGGCTAATAACAACCGAAATCTCTGCAAAAGGGTTGTTACAACTAAAAGCGTTTTTAATGGAGAAATCAATTTCTTGATGCGTTTTTCTATACTCGGTTAAAGTTGCCTGATGGGCTTGTGCTGTAATTTGTGTCAAAGGCTCATATACAAAAAAACGAAGTGTTAGTACAGGTTTACTACGGTCGTTATGATGTACCAGTAATAAATAGTTTCCACTTAATTTTATTTTTAGTTGTTCGTTAGGAATAGTAAGACTATAATGAATGTACGACTGTAAAGTATTAAACGAAAAAGCATAATTTTTAATAGGACAATCGTCGAAGCCTTCGGCATATTCATAAAAACTGAGTGACGAAGGTGTCCAGTTTTTATCGCAATGAATAATGGTAAAATAATAATCTTGAATGTTGTCCTGAAAATCATCAAATTGTGCTACCAGTGTGTCGTTGCTATTCATCTCTACAAATGGATACGATAGTTCATTGCCCAGTTTATGTATTTGTGGAGTATGTATCGTCGATTGATAAATGAAATCGTTATAACGAATACTTGAGCTATCAAAATAATCATTTTGAGCATAGGTAAAAGTTGATACGATAAAGAATATTAACCAGATATTCTTATATTTATTCACAGCTTTTTTATGGCAAATGTACAAATATTTTGCTTTTTTAAATAAAACAATAAGTAATATTTAAATTGTAAATAATATTAAAAAAATATTGAAATATAATCGGTATTTATTTAAGGTGCAAGTTTTTTTTAACCAATTCTTCGAGCATTTGTTGATCGCGTTGAAGTTGTTCTCTTAAATCGGCATCATTAAAATCTGATAAATATTTTATAATATGATCGATGGTTCCTGCAGGAAAAATGTTATTTATTTCGAAACTTTTACGTTTAGCTTGCAATGCCCTTGCCGATTCTACACACGACGAAGGTAAATGCCCTAAATATTTTGCCTTATCACGACAATCTTCTTTATGAATATTAACATTAACATAAAGTTTTTCGGCAAGTTCAAGTGCGTTATCTAAAGTAAAACCATGTGTTGCTGAGATAACAATACCTGCTAACAATAAATAAACATCGGCAGTTCCATCGGGTGAACGTAATTCAATGGTTTGTTTTTCAGGTTTAGGAAGATTGGTAATAATAGCATGAGGATTCGCTGCCGAAGCCATATCTACATTTGTGGTCCAACCTAATGGAACCCTAATTAGTACAGAACGATTACGATCGCCCCAACATATGTTAGTTGGTGCTTCTTGATGGGGCACTAAGCGCATGTACGAAAGCGGTGTTGTATTGCCAAAAGCAGTCAATGCATCGGCATGCGAAAGAATGCCCGCAATCATTTTGCGAGCAATAATACTAAGTTGGCCATTCTCGAGCATAGCATTATGTCCATCTTTTTCGGCTAACATATGAATATGCATGCCACTACCTGCTTTGCCAATAGTGATTTTTGGTGCAAAACTAACCGTTATACCATATTGATAAGCTAAATTGCGAAGTACCCATTTGGCTATTAAAATCTGATCAGCAGTTTGTTCAACAGGAACCGGCAAAAATTCAATTTCATGTTGTTCATAAATATAGTTGTCGTCAGAAAATGCTCCTACTTCTGAATGTCCATACTTTATTTTACCACCACATTGCGAAATAAGTTGCATAGCATGATTGCGGAAGTCGTTATATTTAATAAAAGGAACAGATTCGTGATACCCTTTTTGATTGGTTGGCTCATAGTCATTTACAATGGGAGCAATTACATAATATTCAAGTTCTCCTAATGCTTTAAATTTGAGCCCTGTTGTTTCTTGAAAATATTGATGAGCCTTTTTAAGTATATATTCGGGAGCACTTTCGAGTGGCTTCCCTTCATTCGTATAAAACGAACATAAAATATCTACAGCAGGAATTTCAGAAAAAGGATTGACAAAAGCCGTAGAATAACGAGGTATAACATATAAATCGCTCGAACCTGCTTCAATAAATGAAAACAAACTCGAACCATCGACACGTTCGCCAAAAGTTAAAATAGTTTCTAAATACTCAAGGCTTGATATATAAAAGTTAAGCGTTTTTAATCGTCCATCTTGTGCGACATATCTAAAATTAACCATTTCAATATGATGATCGCAAATATACTTTATGATGTCTTCTCGTGTAAAAGTTTCAGCATCTTTTTGTAAATATTTTTCAATTAAATTAGAATGAAGAGCATACCTTTCCATAATAAAAAATTTTTGCAAATTAAGAAGTTTTAATCGGAAAAAGAAATATTAAATAACCAAAATTTAAATTTGAAGTGAAACAAATTTGACTACTTTTGCGTATTAAAACAATATGATTATGAACGACCTTCAACTTTTTTCTATAGAAATTATTAAAGAACTTGAAAAGAAATTTAAAAATGCTTGTTGCAACAAAACAGCAGAAGCATATTTAGATTGTGCACTTTTAATTAAGCATAAACTTAAAGAATATGAAAAAAAACAGGCAACTAAATAAAATTAAATACGTCTTTTAAAAAAATATTGAACATGAAGATTCTTATATTTTTTATCATTTTAATCTACTCCATCAATCAAACGTGGGCTCAAACGCAGCGTATAGACACCTCTAAGGTAAAGACCATGAAATTGGTAAAAAGCAAGCAGGAGTTTAAAGAACATTTCAAAGATTCCGATTCGTATTTGGTTTTACAGCCTCCTGTATTATTTCCTCAAACGCATGTGTTTATTTCACCTCCAAAAAATTTTAAACCGGTTGACAACATTCGCGGTTTTATACATTTGGCAACTACCACTTCAATAACGTGTACAGAAATCAAAGGCTATCATTATACACAATTATGCGAACAATTAACATCAGAATATATTGCCAGTCAAAATGCCGTATTAAATGCAACCGAAGATGTGGTATTAGATAATGGAACTCAAGGAAAGCTATTTACCATTTCATTTACCATTCCAGCAAAAGACTCCCTTCATAAAGACACACCCTTTGAACGTGTTATGCTATTTACAGGCGATATGGAAAACACCATTTGGCTCAATGCTACTTACCCTCAATCGGTAAAACGCTTTGTCGAAAAAATTGTTCGCAAAAGTCTGTTATCTGTTAAACCTGAAAAACAAGACTAACCATGAGCACACGAAAAACAATACTGCTTCTAATGGTAATTTTTCTGCTGAACTTTAGTTCTAAAGCTCAAACCTATACCATTAGTCACGATATTCCTTGGCATACCGAAAATCAAAACATGTGGGGACCCAACGGTACTCCTTTTAACCTAAACTTTACATACGAACTTTTTCATATAGAATTTGATACTTCTATCTCTATTGGATATATGGAAGAAGTATTAGGTGAGCAAGTAGGAGCTATGTTCAATATAAATGCCCACATGTTATTGGGTTCAACATTCGACATGCACGGTTGGACTACTGGATGGATCGATGTTGATTACCCGGTTCGCGTAAATTATGAAATTCCTAATAATTACACATTCAATCCTGGTGAGGTTGTTACCATTCATTCCGATTACGAAGTACTACCCGGGTGGGAATTATATAGTCATTTTCCGCAAGCTGGCGTCATCTCGCTCGATTTAGATTATGGTTTTGGTTTAGATATCAATGCCGATGTTTGTTTGTTTGGGTGCGACAATATTCAAATTGTTGATATAAACATGCCTGATGACTCTATGGCGATATTTTATTTAAATGGGCAAACGGGCGAAGTCGCTTATCCTTGTGTTGACCCTAATAGTTGGTTGGGTTTTACCATTTGCCATGATGATATTTTACCTATCACGTTCAATAATCTTTTTGGTATTGGCTTGAGTGGTTGGATAACTCTGCCCTACATCGAAACAACCGATTGGTTAGACGACTCAGACCCATGTCACCAAATTCTTGGAGCCAATGGAGATAGTGCTTATGCAGGTATTGATTTAGATATCATACAGTTTTTACATTTTTTAGCTGGTTTTATACCACCGCCCCAAGGTCCTGCTATTCAACAATTTTTAGACATGCTGCATGGCACTTATAATTTTAGTATTATTTCCATCGAATATAATTTGCTTTCTGCTCATTTAGGTATGAGCAATACGTTGCAACAAGACTTAACTTTTACACCAACGGTATATTCTATTTTTACATTTCCAACTCCTGTAGAATACTGGATAACCGACCCACATAATGGTAATCAGGTTGTTGATCAAGGAATTTCAGATAGTATTTCTTTTGCAACTTGTATGGATTTTAAATATCGTTATCCTTGCTTCAACTGGCCTCAAATGCCAATTGGCATGGCAGCACACTTAGGAAACGATTTTAATAACCATGTTTGGGATAGCATTGCTTTTAATTTTATTATTCAAGCATTAGAATTTACAATTACGATCGATTTGCCTTTCAAATCGGCTATTATCGTCCCTGAATTTTGCATTCCTCTACCCGATAGTACACAAGCAGAAAACCCAAATAGTGAAGTTTGTGCTCCTGCTATTACCGGAGATGAGTTGGTTCAGTTAAAACAATTGTCTGATTCTGCCGGCAACACAGGGACGTATGATGATGGCAATAATGGAACAGACCCACATATTTTAGACTGGACCTTCCACATAGGACCGCTTATTGATATCAATTTGCCTTTAGGATACATTCCTTTAACTTGGTATGATAATACTTGGGAATTGGCCGGATTTCAGGATACTATTTTCCCCGGTATTGTTATGATTCCCAATCCAGAATTTGAATTAGTTTCTATAACTCATACAGATAATATTTGTGCAGGTGATAGTATTGGTACTATTACAGTAACAGTCGCCAATGGTACATTGCCTTATATTTATACCTGGTCGAATGGTGTGGTAGATACCACCAATTCCACATCAGATAGTATAACTGGCTTATTAAGTGGCACTTACACGGTTACCGTAAGCGACATCAATGGCTGTTCGCATACGGCATCTGCTACTATTATTGAAACCAATCCTCCTATTAACATGCATTTGATACCTGTGAACGTTCTTTGTCATGGAGACAGTACCGGAGTTATTTATTCGCAAGTAACAGGAGGAACACCTCCTTATACTTATCAATGGACACCCTTGGGAGGCAATGGACCGAATGCGACTAACTTACCCGCCGGAACCTATACACTATCAGTAACGGATGCTGTAGGTTGTCCAAAAGTTGATAGTACCACCATAACCGAACCTGCCACCTCATTGAGCGTTGTGCTTGATTCTTTAGAACATGTGCTTTGCTATGGAGGCAACAATGGTTATTTAGCCATAACAGCCAGTGGGGGCACTCCACCTTATAGTTATATTTGGTCAAATGGTTCTACCAACGAAGATGTGAATAATTTATATGCGAATACTTATACTGTAACTGTATCAGATGACCATCATTGTACCATAACATTAACAGAAACAATAAGCCAACCACCTTTGTTAGCAGCCGTAATTATGCCTACCCATGTTACTTGTTACGGGTTTTCAAATGGAAGCGCTAACTTAATTGTTGGTGGTGGAACTCCTCCTTATCAGTATATCTGGAGTACAGGAGATACTACCGAAGACATTAGCAATTTACCAACTGGAACCTATTCCGTTACGGTTACCGATAGCCACCAGTGTACAACTATAGCTGAAGTATTTATACAACAACCCTTGGCACCTCTTACGGCTACTTACGAGGTTACTGATGTGCTTTGTCATGGATACTCAACCGGTGTTATTAATTTAACACCTGCAGGAGGAACTCCTGCATATAGTTATCAATGGAGCAGTGGGCAAACAACCCAAGATTTAAACAACATCCCTGCTGGAAATTATTCGGTTACAATAACGGATTTTAATGGTTGTACCGAAACCTATTCCATGACGGTTAATGAACCTCCAACTTATGTAAGTACACAATTACAAGTAACCGATGTGCGTTGTCATGGCGAAATAAATGGTGCTATTAACCTAACTGTTACTGGAGGTGTACCTCCTTATCAAATACAATGGAATAACGGTTCTGCCAATGAAGATATTGGCTTTTTAACGTCTGATTGGTATTATGTAACAGTAACTGATAGCCATGGTTGTATTATTGTTGATTCAGCATTTGTTCGTGAACCTGGTAAACTCTATGCAGATGTAACACAAAATACTATTATCTGTATTAACGACACCGCTCATTTGTATGTGTCTGCAACAGGTGGAACTCCGGGATATTCGTTTAATTGGAATACTGGCTCACATGATACGTTAATCCATGTTTGGCCCACAATAAATACAAATTATTCTGTAACCGTTACCGATACCCATGGGTGTATTTCAACTGTTGGCACAACGGTACAAGTAAGACCTCCCTTGTCGGGTATTATCAATATTAACGACAGCATACTTTGCAGTGGAGAACCTTTAGTATTTTCGGGAACTATTAATGGAGGCAGCGGTCAATATACAATAACATTAAACGATACCTTGCCTATTACACTTCCATTTACTTTATATCCTGAAGAATCTGCTTCGTATGTTATTAAAGTTGATGATGACTGCAATACCCCACCTATATACTTCTATTTTGATGTATTAGTTATTCCATCGCCTCCTAATAATTTACAAGCCGATATCATTGCGGGTTGTGCTCCATTAACGGTTCACTTTGTAGAATCTTCGCCTAACGAAAATCAAACTTATTGGTGGAATTTTGGTGATCCCAATTCGGCTAATGTCAGCGATAGCAAAACACCGGTTCATACTTATGTGAATCCCGGAGATTATACCGTTTCGCTTACAACAACCAATATTTATGGTTGCCATACGCAGCAAATTATACCCAATTTAATTCATGTTTATGCTATTCCCGAAGCCAAATTTGTAACCGATCCACTTACTATAACGATGCTAAATACAAATGTGCATTTTGTAAATTTATCTACAGGTGCAACCTCCTATTATTGGAATTTTGGTGATGGCGACTCTTCTTCGTTCGAAAGTCCTTATCATCAATATCCAAGCATACCAGGACAATATCAAGTTTATTTGGTTGCTATAAGCTCTCACGGATGTGTGGATACCGTATGGCAACCCATAGAAGTAATGGGAGAATATACCTTCTATGCTCCTACGGCATTTTCGCCCGATAACGATGGCAAAAACGAAGTATGGCGGGTATATGCTACCAATATAGATTTTAGCACTTTCCACTTGGTTGTTATGGACCGTTGGGGTGAAATTATTTTTGAAACCAACGATATTGAAAAGGTTTGGAACGGCAAGGCAAAAGATGGCGACCAATTAGTGCCTGTAGGTACTTATACATGGATAGCTAAATTTAAAGATACGCATAATGTAACGCGAACCAAAACAGGTCCTGTTACTGTAATTCATTAATGGTATTTCATGTGTATAAAGTTTTTATATTACCGATAATATTGATATTATAATTTTCATTTTCGGTTGGTCTCGTCATTTTGACGAGATGTACATTTCATAATATATATAAAAATTCTTTTTTAACGAAAGAATAATTAAAAATATTTTTCTCTATTTTTACCAAAACCAAACTTAAAACCATAACAATATGTTTAAACAGCTGCGTTTATTAGCTATTAGCTTGCTTATTAGTACGATGGCATTTAGTCAACCTGCAAGCATTAAAGTTCATCCATCTTTTGAAACAACGGGAGTATTCCTTGGTGAAAGCCAACCTTTGAGAGATCTTTTACCTGTTGATGACTTAGAAAAAGTTCAGCAACTTTTTAAAGATTCAAAACAAAAACGCAAAGAATTAGAATTTGAACGAAATCCTGAAATGAAACAACGTCGATATCCATTCATAGAAACAGCATTGCCCAAGGGTCCTGATCCACTTTTACAGAGTGAACAAGGAAACGCAAAAGCAGTAACAACAACCATTGTACATAATTTTGACGGTCAAAATGGTTCTTCATTTCCGCTTGATTGCAATGGAACGGTAGGTCCTAATCATTTTATGCAAACCATTAATTTAACTTATACTATTTATAATAAATCTACTGAAGCATTAGTGGCAGGTCCCACAAACTTGAATGTAATTTTTTCGGGCTTAACAGGGGCCTCTTGTAATGATGGCGATCCTATCGTTTTATACGATGAGAATGCCGATCGTTGGTTTTATTCCGAATTTTCTTTATGTGGCACTAACGATTATATGCTAATTGCTGTATCAACAACGAACGATCCAACTGGAACGTGGTATAAATATTCATTTGATGTTGACGATGTTCCTGATTATATGAAGTTTGGCGTTTGGCGTGATGGGTATTATATGGCTACTAATAATACATCGGGTAAAGATGTTTATGTTTTTCAACGCGATGTAATGCTTACGGGTGGTTCTAGCCCTAAAATGGTAGGATTTGATAATCCTAATCGTCCCAATAGTGGTTTTCATTGTATTATGCCTGCTGACAATGATTGGACATTTGCTCCAACAGGCAAACCTGGTATTTTTCTTACTATTAATGATGATGCATGGGGTGGATCAGATCAATTGTGGATTTACGAATTACAAGTTAACTGGACAACAACTTCAAACTCTACTTTTAGTCGCACACAAACCATATCGGTACCTGCATTTAGTAGCTATTTTGGTAGCACAACTTGGGACGATATTACTCAAGCTGGAACTTCACAAAAATTAGATGGTATTCCTACCATTTTAATGTTTAGAGCTCAATATGTAAATTTTGGAAGCGAAGAACGTATCGTTTGCTACCATACAGTTAATGTGGGGTCTAATAGGGCAGGATTGCGTTGGTACGAACTTACTCGTACATCCGGTGGAACAACGTGGACCATTCGGCAAAACGGTACATATGCTCCCAATGATGGCTTAAATAGATGGTGTGGCTCTATTTCTATCAATCAAAATAAGCAAATAGCTTTGATTTATAGTGTTACTGGAGGCACCAATGTATATCCTGGTATCAGAATCTGTGGACAATCGGCAAGTGCTAATGCCATTGCTAATGGTACTTTAGATATTCCTGAAACAACCATAGTTAATGGCGGAACATATCAATCGTCATACAATAGATGGGGCGATTATGCTCAACTATCAGTTGACCCTACCGACAAAATCACATTTTGGGGGACTACTCAATATATGAAAACTTCTACAACAACAAAGTACACCAAAATTGTAGCTTTTAGATTTGATGAAAATTTAAATGTTCCACCCGTTGCTGATTTTATTGGAAATCCTACCAATATAATAGAAGGTGGTTCGGTAGCATTTACCGATCAAAGTACTAATACTCCCACCTCATGGTCGTGGTCGTTCCCTGGTGGCACACCAGCAACCTCTACTCAACAAAATCCTACTGTTACCTATAATACAGCGGGTACCTACAACGTAACCTTAATTGTAAGTAACCAATATGGTTCTGATACGATTACAAAAACCAATTATATAACAGTAAATCAACCATCAAGTGGGTTTAGTTTAGATTTTGAAGCTTGCACCGATTGGTCAACAAACTTTACTCCTTGGACAAGTCAAGACCAAGATGGAAAAACTACTTATCAGTCATCTGATTGTAACTTTACAGGAGAAGGCACAGCATTTGGTTTTATGGCATTTAATCCGTCGCTTGCAGGTTGCTTTGCTACCCATGGTGGTCAACGTTGTGGAGTAGCCATTTGCCCTGCCGATGCTTCGCAAGCTGATAATTGGCTTATTTCATCGGCTTTACCCATGCAAACAGGAGGTTCCATTTCTTTTTGGGTACAATCGCCAAAACCAGGTACATGGGGCAACGAAACTTACGATGTGTTAGTTTCTACAACCAACAATCAACCCGCAAGCTTTACAGCAATTGCCTCAAATGAAACCGCTCCTTCAACATGGACTCAAAAAACTTACAATTTATCTGCATACAATAATCAAACAATATATGTAGCTATTCGTCATCGTTCTACCGATAAATTTATGTTATTTATAGACGATATCACCATCGATCCGGGAATTACACAAATACTTCCAACCGCTTCATTCAATACTTCCTCTAATGCTATTTGTCAAAATGGGAACATATCATTTACCAACACAAGTACAGATGCAACATCGTATCAATGGATTTTTGCAGGAGGCAATCCAGCTACAAGTACCAATGCAAACGAAAGTGTTAGCTATGCAAATCCTGGAACATATAACGTTACTTTAATTGCAACTAATGCTTTTGGCTCAGATACTTCTATTTCATCTATAACGGTATATGCAAATCCAACTATTACTGTACAAGCATCTGCAACAGAAATATGTTCTGGTCAATCGGTAACTTTAACTGCTACTGGTGCACAATCATACACTTGGAGCAATGGAATAACGAATGGAGTATCTTTTGTTCCAACAACAACTACAACCTATTCAGTAACCGCTACAGATAATCATTCTTGTTCATCTATAGCACAGCAAACCATAACAGTTCATTCGCTACCAAACGTTACTATTTCTGCTTCAAATACATCTGTTTGTTCAGGACAATCGGTTACTCTTACAGGTCATGGTGCGCAAACTTATGTATGGAACAATAATGTAATAAATGGTAATGCTTTTACACCAACGGCAACCAATACTTATACTGTTACTGGTACTGATAGTTATGGCTGTTCAAACACAGCGTCAGTTACTATAACTGTTAATGCATTGCCCAATGTAACGATCAATGCTTCGACCAATCCTGTTTGCGAAGGTAATACAGTTACTTTAACAGGCCAAGGCGCTCAAACATACAGTTGGAGTGATGGTATTCAAAATGGCGTTCCTTTTACACCTCAATCACCTAGCACTTATACCGTAACAGGAACGGATGCTAATGGTTGTTCAAATACTGCACAAATTGCAATAGATGTAATTCCTTCATACATACTTAATGCTTCTGTAACTGATGTGTCAACTTATGGTGGCAACGATGGCGCTATTGATTTATCTATATCGGGAGGTGTTTTGCCCTATACCATTCAATGGAGCAATGGTGCTACTACTGAAGATTTAACCAATATTCCAGCTGGAACATATACGGTAAATGTTACTAATACATATGGTTGTGTTACTTCATTAACCGTTACTGTAAGTCAGTCGCCACTTTCAGTAATTGAAATAGATGCTAATACACGTTTGGCTCTTTATCCGAATCCAGCTCAATCAAATATTACTTTAGCTATTCGTTCAAATTATATTTTAGGTAATGTAATGGTTGAGATATTTAATATGTTAGGTCAAAAATTAAACGAATGGAATCTTATATCTAATTCAAAATCGATAGATGAACCTTTAGTAATAGAACAATTACCAAAAGGGAATTATATTGTAAAAGTATATTTGCGTGACAAAATATATTCAACAACAATAATTAAAAAATAAAATCTTACGATGTTTTAAAAGGAGGCTGCTACAGAAAGGCAGCCTTTTTTTATTTTGTTATTAGTGTTTTAATAAATGTTTAGCTTGTTCTAATGCAGAATTTGTAATTTCTTTGGCACTTAACATTTTAGCTATCTCATAAATGCGTTCTTGTTCTGATAAATCTTTAACAACCACAATTGTGCCTTTATTGTTTTGATTTTTAGAAACTTGTTTATGTTGTTTGCCGCAAGCAGCTACTTGTGGTAAATGAGTAATGGAAATAACTTGCATATGTGTAGCTAATTGTTGCATTATATGCCCCATATGATATGCAATTTCGCCACTAATGCCTGTATCAATTTCATCGAAAAATATTGTTTCGCAGGTATTCTGGTGTGCAATTATTGTTTTCAATGAAAGCATAACTCTTGATAATTCGCCTCCGGAAGCAATTTTTTCAATTGGTTGTGGAGGTATTTTAATATTCGATGAAAATAAATATTCTACGATGGAATAACCAAATTCAGATAAGTTTTCCGATTTTTTTAAATCGATAACAAAGTTAACATTGGGCATGCCCAAATTATTTAAAATAGGGATAATTTGTTTTACAAGAATTTCAGAAGCTTTTTGTCGTTGCCGATGCAGTTTCTGAGCCCATTTATCCAATTCTGTTTTTAAAACATCTATGGTTTCTTCTAACTGTAAAATATCATTATCGATATGGTTAATTTTACTGAGTTTTAGTTTAATATCGTTTTTAAGTTCTAATATTTCTGGATAGTTTTTTAAATGATATTTTTGTTGGAGATTATAAACCGTATTGATTTCTTTTTGAATTTGTTCTAAAAGAGCTGGATTAGCTTGAATATGTTCAAATTCTTGTTCTATTTCAGAAATTAAATCTTTAAATTCAAAATACAGGTTATCAGCTCGTTGTAACCATAAATCAGCTTTAAAATATTGATGACTAAGTGATTGTAATAATTTTGTGATGCTTTTTAATTGAGTTAATGTTGAGTTATCTTGTTCTTTACCAGTTTGAATTATTTCTGAAAGTTTAATAGCAATTTCTTCGGCATGTTCAAGTGTTTGATATTTTTGTTCTAATTCTGAAAATTCTTGTTCTGTGTATTTAATGGCGTTGAATTCTTGTAGTTGGAATGAAAGAAAATCGGCTTCTTGTTTCGATTTTTGTTGTTGTTCTTTTAATATTTTGAGTTTATTTATTTGTTGCAGATATTGTTGATATTGTTTTTTAAAAGATTTTACATCGGTTAATTGTTGGGCTAAAACATCGAGTACAAAAAGTTGAAAATTTTGATGTGTAATTTGCAAATTTTGGTGTTGACTATGAATATCAATTAAAAATGCGCTAATTTCTTTAAGAACATTAACCGAAACAATGGTGTCGTTTATATAACAGCGTGAAGTGCCAGATGGTAATAATTCACGACGTAAAATAATTTCGTTAGACCATTCAATTTCATGTTGTTTAAATAACTCTTTTACTTCGTTTATTGTAGAATTAAATAGGGCTTCGATAATAGCTTTTTTTTCTTTATTTTTAAGAATGTTTATATCGGCTTTTGCACCACTTAGCAGCAATAAAGATCCTGCTATAATCGATTTTCCTGCACCTGTTTCGCCGGTAATAACTGTAAATCCATTAGAAAAGTCTATATGCAACTCCTCGATAATTGCAAAGTTATTTAAGTATAAGCTTTGCAGCATGGGTTATTGTTTGTTTTCGTTTAATATTCGTTGATACTTATTGGCATTGGTTGGGTCGACCTCTTTTAAAAGATTGGCTATACGTGCTTTTTCGTCGGGGAATGATTCGGAGAAAACTTGTACAAATTCATCCGACTTAGCATCAAACAAAATTTGCAAAAGCATCATGAAAGGACTAGGTTTATCGCGATATACTTTTTGAATTAGCGTTAATGCATCGGCTATTTGTGCTCTTCCCTCAGCTTGTTTCTCAGCCATAATATCGAGGCCAAGTCGGTGATATTTATAATTAAATTCGCGAATAGGAGCATATTTAGAATTAAGTAAATTTTCTACTAGCCAATAGCGATTTTTTTGACTTTCGTACGATTTCCATCCTTTTTCTTGGGCGTTTTGAGCATTTTGTACAATTTTTTCAGCTTTTTGAAAATAAGGAGTACCACCCATTAATGAATACGAATCATAATCGAACCCAATAATAATGTATGCATAGTAGGCGAGTAATGATACTAAATTGGAGCCAAAAGTATTTTCGTTAAATTCTAAGGCTTGAAATTCTTGATAATTAAATTGAATATCATTATCTTTTAAGTTGAGCATTACTGAGTTATAATTTGAATTAAAAATAGGGCGAATCGATTGAATTTGCATCGTACCTTTATATTGATCGGCCGAAATTTGTTCGGTAAGGTTAATCAGAATGGTACATTCAATTTTTTCGTCATAAGTATATACGTGGTCGGTCCATTTACGGTTATTCATAAACTCGTAAAGATCCTTTTGCATCGATTCAAAAATGTGTTTATTAGATGTTTGTATTTGTTGAGAAAATACCTGAATACGACAATTTAATTCTTGTGCATAACAAGCATTTAAAAATATAAAGCCAATTATTAAAGCAGTAAATTTATTCATTTAATAAGGTTTCGGTATATCTAACAATATCTAGAGCTAATTCTTTTTTTGTTTTTAACGGATATTTTATACTTTTATTTTGCTTATTGAGAATAGTAATTTGATTTACATCGTTTGCAATGGGGTTTAGCTTATTTGAAATGGTGTTTAAAATAATGGCATCAAGATTTTTTTTAGTTAATTTTTCATATGCATTTTTTTGTGGTTCATTTGTTTCGAGAGCAAAACCAATAATAATTTGCTTTTTTTTCTTCATTTTGCCTAATGTAGCTGCTATATCGGGAGTTGGTGTAAGTTCTATAATAAGGTTTTTATCTTTTTGTTTTATTTTTATATTTTCTTTTTTTAAAGGCTTAAAATCGGCAACAGCTGCTGCAAGTATAGCGATATCTGCTTTTTTAAAATTTTGTATGGCTTCATTTAGCATTTCGTCGGCTGAAATAACTGAAATGATGTTGATATTGGGATGTTGTATTTGTTCGTTTACAGGACCACTAACAATGGTAACCTTGGCACCTGCTTGTGCAAATGCATGTGCAATAGCATAACCCATTTTTCCTGACGAAGCATTGCCAATAAAACGAACAGGGTCAATGTATTCGTATGTTGGACCTGCCGTTATAAGCACATTTTTATTTGAAAATCGTTGTGTGAGTGCAAAAAACGATACAACATGTTCAACAATTTTTTCGGGTTCTTCCATCCTGCCTTTTCCGGTTAAACCACTTGCAAGTTCTCCCGAAGGAGGTTCTATAAAATAAACACCTCGTTGTTGCAATTGTTTAATATTGGTTTGAGTGGCAATGTGCATATACATATCTGTATCCATAGCAGGAGCTACCATTACTGGGCATCGAACCGACAAATAGGTTGTTAATAATAGATTATCGGCTATTCCATGAGCCATTTTAGCGATAGTATTCGCAGTGGCGGGGGCAATAAGCATTAAATCAGCCCAAATTCCAAGTTCTATATGGCTATTCCAAGCTCCATCGTCGTGATGAAAAAAATCACATAAAACGGTATTTTTCGAAAGTGTTGCTAAGGTAACAGGTGTAATAAACTCTTTAGCTAATGGAGTAACTACGATTTTTACTTGTGCTCCTTCTTTAATAAGCAAACGAGCAAGCATAGCGGCCTTGTATGCTGCTATACTTCCTGTAATACCGAGTATAATATGCTTGCCTTTTAGGCGCATAGCCTTATTCGTCTTTGAGCGAAGAATCGCCACTTATTCGTTCTGTCTGTTCGGGAATTTTGTAATATAATTTCCCTTCGATAAATTCTTGTAAAGCAATGGCAACGGGTTTCGGTAATCGCTCGTAATATTTTGAAATTTCGATTTGTTCGCGATTTTCGAAAATTTCTTCGAGGCTTTCGGTATATGAGCTAAATTCTTCCAACTTTTTGCTTAACTCTTCTTTCATTTCAACGGCAATTTGATTGGCTCTTTTAGCTATTATCATAATAGTTTGATAAAGATTACCCGTAGCTTCTTCTAATTTATCTACATCGCGAGTAATAGTTGTTAAAGATGCGTTACTTTTTTTGTTTTCCATATATTTTAGTTTTTAACTATTTCAGATGCTTGATTATATATTTTTTTGGCTTCATTTAAAAAAGTTGAATTGGGATATTCAGACGTAAAGGTATAATATTCATTTATGGTTGCTGCCATACGTTCTTTTTTCTTTTCTTCGATGCTATTCTGAGCATATATAAAGCTTGATTTAAGTATTAAAAATAATGTTTCTTCGCGATAACGACTATCAGGAAATTCTTGTAATGAATTTTTAAGAGCGATAATAGCCGATTGATAATAACCCGTTTTATAGTAAAGTTTAGCCGCTTCGAAAGCTTTTTTTTCGAGTTTTGCTCGTAAATTGTCGATAATTTCGTTACATTGTTTTATTTTATCGCTTTTGGGGTAACGATTTATAAATGCTTGCATTTGATCAATAGCTTGATATGTATAAGTTTGGTCGAGGCTATAATCGGGGGCGTCGAGGTAAGAACAGTAAGCCGCCATAAAATCGCTTTCTTCGCGAAGTGGGCTTAATGGATAGCGATTACCAACATTTTTAAAATAGTACGAGGCCATTATATAATCGCGTTGGTTATAGTAGCAATATCCTAGATAATACAATATTTTATCGGCTTTATCAGAAGCTTTAAAAATGTTTTCGAGATTTTCAAATAGGCTTTGGGCTCTAAAATAATCTTTTTTTTCGTAATATTTTACAGCTTCGTTATACACTAAATTATAATCGGTGCTTTTGAGTAGTTTTTGGAAATTGCTACATCCTAAAGCTACTAAAGTAGAAATAATGATAATACTATAAATCGATATTTTTTTCACGCTGCAAAATTAGTTAAAAATTAAGTTTATACATTATTCTACTGTTACAGATTTTGCAAGATTTCTAGGTTGATCAACATTACAACCTCTTAATACAGCAATATAATATGATAGAAGCTGGAGCGGGATTACAGAAGTTAATGGAGTTAAAATATCTGGAGTTTCTGGAATTTCGATGGTATGATTAGCAAATTTTGTAATGGTTTCTTCTCCCTCGGTTACAATAGCAATTACAATTCCTTTACGAGCTTTAACTTCTTGAATATTGGATACAATTTTTTCGTACGATTTATCTTTAGAAGCTAATACAACCACCGGCATATGTTCGTCGATTAGAGCAATGGGACCGTGTTTCATTTCGGCAGCTGGGTAGCCTTCTGCATGGATATATGATATTTCTTTTAGTTTAAGTGCACCCTCTAGTGCTACAGGGAAAAGGTTACCTCTTCCTAAATATAAACTATTAGAGATATTAAAGTATTTTTCGGCAATTTCTTTAATTTTTTCGTGTTGTTCTAAAATTTTTTCAATTTTAGCAGGAATAGCATGAATTTCTTCGATATAATAACGATATTCTTCGTCTGAAATCGCTTGACGTTTATGTCCAAGCAAAACAGCCATGGCGGTTAATACAGTTACTTGAGCGGTAAAGGCTTTGGTACTAGCAACACCTATTTCGGGACCAGCATGTGTATATACGCCAGCATCGGTTTCGCGGGGAATGCTACTGCCAACTACGTTGCAAATTCCAATAACAGTTGCACCTCGTTGTTTAGCTAATTTAATAGCAGCAAGTGTATCGGCAGTTTCACCACTTTGACTAATAGCAATAACGATATCGTCGGGGAATATTACAGGGTTTCGATAGCGAAACTCAGACGCATACTCAACTTCTACAGGAATGCGTGCTAAGTCTTCGAGTAGGTATTCGCCTACCAGTCCGGCATGCCACGATGTGCCGCAGCCAATAATAAGTATTCGTTTCGCATGGATAAGTTTATCCATTACGTTGTATAAACCGCCTAATGTAATTTCTTTATTGGTGAGCGATACTCTTCCGCGAATTGTATCTTGAATAGCTTTGGGTTGTTCAAAAATTTCTTTTAACATAAAATGTTCAAACCCACCTTTTTCTATTTCGCCAATATCCATATCCAGTTCTTGAATGGTAGGTGTAATAGGAACATTCATAATGGTTTTAAAAGTAATTTGATCGGGCTGAACGATAGCTACATCGTTGTCGTTTAAAAACACAACACGATTGGTATGTTCTATTATGGGTGTAGCATCGCTAGCAAAGAAATATTCGCCATTTCCTATCCCAACTACTAATGGACTTCCTTTACGCGCGGCAAAAATAGTATTAGGTTCGTCGGTACAAAGAACCAGTATTCCAAATGCTCCTTCAACCTTAGTTAAAGCCAATCGAACGGCTATTTCAGCCGAAACTTGTCCTTTAATGTAAATATATTCGATGAGGTTAACTAAAACTTCTGTATCTGTTTCGCTAATAAAAGAGTAACCACGATCTTCTAATCGTTTTTTTAAACGTGCATAGTTTTCGATAATACCATTGTGAATAATGATAAATTTTTTGTTCATTGAAGTATGGGGATGAGCATTGATATCGTTTGGTTCGCCGTGAGTTGCCCAACGGGTATGACCAATACCAATATTTCCGGCTAAATCTTTACCAATAGTATTTTGTTGCAAATCGGCAACTTTGCCTTTATATTTATATACATTGAATTGTTTTGTGTCGGGGTTTACAATAGCAATACCAGCTGAATCGTATCCACGATATTCAAGACGCTTTAAGCCATTTATTAATATTGGAAATGCTTGCTTAGGTCCAATATAACCTACTATTCCACACATAATTTTTTAAGGTTTTAAATAAGTAATTGATAAACGCATTCCATTAGAACATTGGGGTCCTTTTATAACTAAACGGTTTGCACTGATTCGATTATCGGCAACAAATAGTGCAATGCCGTAATCTTCACGTTCTTTATAGGCTAATTGTTGTATATACCGCGAAATGTTAAAGCGATATTCTGTATATTCGGTGTTAATATTTCCGCCAAAATAGCTGCTGCCAACGCTATAATCTGGTATAAATTCATATGTGCCTGAGCTGTTATACATTACAAGCAATAATTTTTGTGGAACTTTGAATAAAGAGGCGGTTGCATCATCCGTTTTAATGGGTATTATTAGCTCTGCTCTAACAAATGCAAGTAAGGATTGTTGATAAAAATTTGAAATAAATGGGAACTTAATTTTAACATTTAAACCTGACATGGCCTGTAGGTATAATAGCGAATCGTTGCCGGTACTGTCGTTGATGCTTGTTTGTATTGTAGAAGTTGAATAATCGTGATTAAAAAGATTGATACGGGCACAACTACTATTAAATACAAAGTCGTATTTTAAATTGTTGCCAGTGTCGTTATGGTAGTATAATGTTACTTTTGATTTTGTACTTAATAAATTGAAATAAATAATAGCAGCTTGATTATAATTGGAGTGCGGTTTAAATAAAAAACCTTTGAAAAAAGTTAAAAAGTTATCGTTATTTTGAAGTTGAGTTGAAGTTGCCGATATTATTTGTTGTGCAAAAGTGTCTGATAAACGAATAGCCAAGCAACTATCGTTTGGATGAGGATAGTAGTTTTTTGTGGCAATTATTTTTTGCGAAGGAATAAAATTTTGAATATTTAAATTAGAATAGTAAGTAGAATCGAGATAAATACTTTTTTCTATTTCGTAAACATCAAAAGTTTGGGCAATGGTAGTATCACCATAATAACTCCGATAATCGAGATATATAACCATAGAATCGGCAACTGGATTTGTGCCAAAACTTGCATTAGACGAAGGTAATCGCATTTGTGTAATAAATGAGGCTTCGGAATATCCAAATATGGGGTCGAGATAAGAACCTAATAAACTATACGTTCGTTCGTCGGACGATAATGAATCTTCTTTAATAGTAAAAGCATTTATCGTTATGGTATCAATAACGTTGCCGTTTATAATTTCTTCTTCGTTTTGCAAGCTAAGTCCTATATCGGATGGGTCTTTTTGGCAAGCAAAGAAAGAAAAAATGACCAATATAATTAGTAGATTAAAATTCTTCGATGTATTTTTTTTCGATAAGGCTGTCATAAAATTCATTGTATGCTTCAACGTAGTTTTCTTCATTGGGATGATGAATAAAAGGAAGTTGTTTTTGGTTTATGTATTCGATTATTTCAGTATTGACATGTTCGTCTCCAATAACAACTGCATCGGAATATTGAATTGCCAATTTAATAAGGTTTGTATATGTTGGATTTTCTATTATTTTAATGTCTTTGGTTGTGATATCGTCAATAGGAACTTTTTTAATAAAATCTTTATTGAGTGTTCCTTCAAAAGATTGATTGTATATACTAAATACAATTTTTGCATGGTCGAAAATCGGATCTTCTTTAAAAGCTTTTTTTACATAAAGAGGCACAAGGGCACTAAACCATCCATGACAATGGATAACATCGGGTGCCCAACGAAGTTTTTTTACGGTTTCTAATACACCGCGAGCATAAAAAATACAACGTTCATCGTTGTCGGGGAATAAATGTCCTTTATCGTCGGTAAGAGTAAATTTGCGTTTAAAAAAGTCGTCGTTATCGATAAAATAAACTTGCATGCGTGCCGATTGAATGGATGCAACTTTTATTATGAGCGGGTGATCGGTGTTGTTAATAACCATATTCATCCCTGAAAGACGAATGACTTCGTGTAATTGATTACGACGTTCGTTGATATTACCAAAACGAGGCATAAAAGTTCTAATTTCACAATTTCGTTCTTGCATGCCTTGTGGTAGATATCGTCCAATGTGCGAAATTTTGTTTTCAGGTAAATAAGGAATAATTTCTTGGGTTACAAATAGAATTTTTTCTTTTTCCATGTTTAAAGAGCGAATAAAAAATATTTTTGCAAAGATACAAAAAATAAAACTTTTAAACAATTCCAAATGTTCAGTTAAAAAAAGCTATGTGTTTTCTTAAAATAACTTACGATGTTGAAAAGCTTTAAGAAAAATGGCTTATACAAATGCATTAATAACTTTTATAAACTTTACTTTGAGATAGTCGAAGTTTTTAATTAAAAAAATATTAAGCTTTTTTAACGAGCAAGATGGGGTATAGTTTTAAATGCGAAGTCCTATTACCAACACATCGTCGGTTTGTTGTCTTTTGCCTTTCCATTCCATAAAAAAGTTTTTTAATATAGTTTCTTGTTGTTGTATAGGATATTTTGAAAGCGATTTTAATTGTTCTAAAAATGCATTAAACATAAGTTTTTGATTGCCATGTCCAAATTGATCAGCAAAACCATCTGTAAACAAATAAATGGTATCGTCTTTATGTAAAGTTATTTGGTCGGTATTGAAATAAATGGGTTCGTTGTTGTTAATATTTCCACCAATGCAAAACATATTATTGTTTAGAATATTGCTTTCGCCTGTATGCTGAATAACTACAATTTTATGATTCGTTGTTGAATATTGCATTTCAAAACTTTGTTTATTTAATCGGCAAAGCGAAATTTCTAAACTGTCTTCTTGTTCGCTATGAGCCTTATGTATGGGGCTCCAATTTTGGTTTAACCACAAAAGAATTTCGCCTGTTGATGCTTGATTATTATTGCTAACATAATTATTTAGCAGACTAAAGGCTTTGATACTAATTAATGCTCCTGCCAGTCCATGACCTGTGCAATCGGCAACAGCAAAGTAATAATAATTATTTGTTTCATAAATCCAAGCAAAATCACCACTTACAAGATGTTTGGGCTGATTAAAAACAAATGAGTTTTGAAAATAAAACTTAAATTGTTTTTCAAAAGGCAATAATAATTGTTGAAGGGTTGATGCATATAATAAACTATCGGTAATTTGGTCGTTGCTCTTTTTTAATTCTAAATTTAATTGATTTAGTTGTTCAATAGCAGTATTGAGTTCGTCTTGTTTTTCTTTTATTTCGTTGTATTGGTATTTAAGTTTTTGTGCGTGTTTTTGTCTGTTTCTGTATAATAAAAATAATAATACTAAAATAATGAATAAAAAAATTGAGCCTACAATCATAAAATTTCTTTCTTTTGTTCGTTGCTCTTCTTTTTGTTTGAAAAATTCAATTTCTTTTTCCTTTGCTTTTAAATCGAATCGCATTTGCATGCGTGCTATTTGTTCGTTTACTTCGGCATTATAAAGTGTATCGTTAATTTCGACAAAACGATAAAGATTTTGATAGGCTTCTTTGTAATATTGTAACTTTTCGTTTGTATAAGCTAAATTATAATAGCAATCGCGTTTATCTTTATAATATTCTAGCGAATCGGCAATTTTTAATGCAATCATATAGTTATTTAGGGCTTCTACGTATTTTTTTTGTGCCTTAGCTAAATCACCTAATTTCGAATATACGAGCGACTGATACGAAAGTATATTTAATTCTTTTGCTATATCTTTGGCTTTGTTGTATAAAATAAAAGCTTGATAATAATTTTCTTTTTTCATACTAACAGAGGCTATTCCCATTAAACTATAAAACATGCCTTCTTTATTTTTTAATTCTTCTTCGATAAGTAAACTACGTTTGTAACAACGATAAGCGTCATTTAGGTTATCTAATGTTTCGTATATCAATCCTAATTTGTATAAATTATTTAGAGATTGTGTTTTATATTTCGATTTTTCGCTGTATTCTAACGATTCTTTGTAATATTCTATAGCTTTGCTGTACTTTTTTTGTGCATAAGCTACATTGCCCATGTAATTATAAGTTTCTGATAGCAACCAATAATCGTTAATAAACTTAGCACGTTCAAATGCTTTTTCGTGATATTCAATGGCAGTAATATATTCGCCTATATTGCATTTTATTGAACCAAGAATATTGTACGACTTACACATTCCTTGAATATAATTGGCTTGTTCTGAATAAAACAATGCTTTTTCGGCCAATTCGAATGCAAGTTTAGGAAAATTCCCTTGTAACGAAAACGCTTTATTTATAAGAAACTCTGCCTTGTTTGAATCGCTTTTAAGAAGATTATATTTGATTGAAATAGAATCGGGTATGGTTAAGTTTCCTTTAGCTAAAATATTAAAAAAAATTAAAATGAGTGTTATATATAATGCTCTCATTTTTTATGAGTATTAGGGGTTTAATGCAAATTTAAATAAATTATTTAATGAATGGTTTGGAGATGTTAAAAAATAACCCTTTTTGTTCATAAGTTGTTAAAAAAAATATGGCAAAGATAAATATCAAACAACTTGAATAATTCTTAACTTTGTTCAAAATTATTAAATATAAATTATATGAAATTTTTGTTTTTAAGCTTATCCTTGCTATTAGTTAGCAATATTTTTGCCTTAAATCCATTGCGGCAATATGCGGTAAAACCTTCGGACTTTGGTTTATCGTTTGAGGAATTAAAAATTGCTACTTCAGATGGTTTAAAACTTAATGCTTGGTATTTTCCTGCAAGCCAAACTTCGTATAAAATAATGGTTTTAAGCGATGATGGTAATGGCAATATGTCTGATTTAATGGAACATGTGAGTATTTTTTTGTCGTTGGGATATCATGTTTTAACATACGACTATCGAGGCTATGGGGCTAGTAGCGATTTTGAAATAAAACCCAACTTTTATATATATGCTCAATTTCAAAAAGATTTAAATGCAGTCATCGATTATTTAAAAAAAGAACGGACTAGTTTGCCTAAAATACATTTATATGGCATTGGCATTGGAGCTGGACTTTCTATTGCAGTTGCTGCAAATCGCAATTTAGGAACTGTTATTGCCGATTCTCCTTATACAACATTAGAGTTAGCTAAACAAAGAATAAAAGAAGCCAGCGGACAAGACGTTTTATTGCCTTTAGGTTATAATAAGAACGAAATAGAACCTAAATATGCATTAGAAACAAAGGGAGGACAATTAAATGGAGTAATGTTTATTGTTGGCGAAAATGATAAAATATATACACCTAAAGATATAAAAGAACTTGCAAAAATACGTTCGGCGATTTCTACCATTTATACTGTTAAAAATAGTAATGGTGAAAACAATTTATTGGCTAATAAAGAAAAATATTTAGAAGAAATAAAGAAGTTTTTAAAATTATAAAAGCATTTCTTTGTCGAAATGTAAAGGTAACAACAACGAAGCATCTTCGATTAGTTGTATTTTATTTTTTCCAGCTAAGATCAATGTAACAGGTTCGTTTTGTCTTAATTGGCTTTCTAAAATTACTTGACGACAGCTGCCACAAGGAGGTACTGGTTCGTCAACTTTTATCGTATTGTTGACAAAGGCTGTAATAGCAATGGCTTTTACTTTTTGGTTGGGAAAATGTGCATTAGCATAGAATAAGGCAACACGCTCGGCACATAATCCCGAAGGATAGGCAGCATTTTCCTGATTATTACCCGTAATCACCTCATTGTTATCTAACAAAATGGCAGCTCCAACAAAAAACGAAGAATATGGAGCATATGCTTTATGAGCAGCATTTTCAGCCTCTTTAATTAAATTTTGATAAATTAAATCTAATTCATTTACAGATGTATATTCTTTAATCTGAAATTGAATGTTACGTTCTTTCACAAAATATTAAGCTTAATAACTGAGCAAAAGTACAATTTTTTATTGTATAAAAAAAACGAGGTATGGTTATATCGATGGTAATACTTTTACCGACGAAGCTTTAAAGCTTATCCAAACTTCTTTACCAGGTATTAAATCCATAGTAGAAAGTGAAATTTCGGTGATGCATACATGCAACAAAACACCCATATCAATAAGCACATCAATAGACTCATGGCTTTTTATAATGTCTTTTACAATGCCTAAAAAAGAGTTTTTCATGCTCGATTCTATTTTTTGTATAGAAAGTACAATATCGTTAGCCGGTATTATTAAAATAGCTTTTTGGGGTAAATCTAAAGAATTAACAACAATAGTTAGGTTAGAATTAATTTTATATTGTTTTTTTTCAATTGAACTTAATGTGGCATTAAATACATTTTTAATACCTGAAAGTTTGGCAACAAAAAGATTATTCGGTTGGTTAAAAATCTCATTAACCTTTCCTGTTTGAATAATTTTACCTTGATGCAATACGGCCACATGAGTTGCAAGCGTGAGTGCTTCGTAATAATCGTGAGTAACATGCAAAACCGTATATCCTTGCTGATTTAGTTGTCGTAACATAAGCATAATTTCGTACCTTGCATGCACATCTATACTCGAAAGGGGTTCGTCAAATAAAAATAAAGAAGCGCCCGAAAGTAAGGCTCTTGCAATAGCTACTTTTTGCTTTTCTCCCGAAGAAAGCATTGCAGGCTTTTTGTTTAATAATAGTGTTAGTCCGAATGACTCTATAATATTATTTAATAATGGATATGTATGTTTATTAATGGCATACCATAAATTTTCTTTAACATTTAAGTGAGGGAATAAAGCTCCGTCGTTAGGGATATAAGCAATTCCTCTTTTATGAACAGGTTTATGGAGTAAATTTTCGTTTTTCAAAAAAATTTCACCTTGTTTATAGGTTCTAAAACCGGCAATTATTTCAAGGAGAAGGGTCTTACCGCTACCCGATTCGCCCAATAAAACAAAATAATCTCCATGATTTATATTAAGACATACATTGTTTAATTTAAAATTTCCAATTTGATAATATAAGTTTTTGATATTAAGCATATTAGTTTTTGCTTGCCAATAAACGAAGAATTACAAATATAATAAGACTAATTACAATAATAGTAGCGGCAACAGGCTGGGCTGCCGATAAACCAAAAGAATTGAATCGTTCAAACAACAAAACCGACGATGTAGTAGGACGATAAGCAATTATAATAATAGCGCCAAATTCGCTAATACCACGCGCAAACATCATAATAAATCCACTTACAATATGTTGCCAAGCTAATGGAAGCGAAATTTTAAAAAATGTTTGAGTATAGTTTATGCCTAACGATAACGATGCTTTTTCGAGCTTTTCGGGAACTGATATAAATCCTTCGCGGGCAGATTGTATAAGAAAAGGAATGCTTACAAAAGCCATAGCCAAACCAATGCCTATTGGCTTATCAATGATATTTAATGGGAAAAAACCTTTGGAGCTAAATAAAGTTAATAATGCGATACCGGCTGCCGTATGAGGAATTACAATAGGAATATCGATAATGCTTATTATAAGGCGTTTTAATGGGAATTGCTTACGAGCGAGCACATATGCTAAAGGAATTGCCAACAACGAAAATATTAAGGAAGTAATAAAACCTATCAAAATCGTAGTAACTAAACTTTGATGTAGTTCATTATCTGAAATAATTTTATGATAATCAGAATAATGAATCGATAAAAATACCTGAACTAAGGGAGCAATAATAAATAATAATACTATGCCACTTAAAAGCCATAATATCCAACTAAAAACATTGGGTTTTATCATGTATTTTAACTCTTATATAAAAAAAGTCTCGTTTTTATTAAATAATATGCAAAAGTAGAATAATTTTTTGTAACCTTTTTTAAAAATGTCGTGTTAACAAAAAAGCTAAATCGGTAAAAATTATTTTTGCATTTCCGTTTCGTTCTAAATGATAAAGTGCATCGCTAAAATATTTATACAATGCTTGTGCGGTAGGAAAAGTAATAAAACGAGCAAATTTTTCAGAAAAATCTTGTTCTTCTTTCGTTAAAAATGTTAGCGATTTTAAGGAGGCTTGATTTAAAAAGTGATCGCGTGTAAATCGAAGGGCATATAATATAAAATCTTTTTGTTGTTCTTTAGATAAACCGGCTAATGTACTCGCCCATTTTATCATTTCGTCGCGACGGGGTTTGTTTCGGGCAACTTCAAAAGCTAAACGAAAAATTTGTACATACCAATTAAAAAATTCTTGTGTAGCATTTTGGTTTTCTAAAGCTTGAATGGCATGTGGTAAACTGCCACCAGCTAATATAACAGCCTGATGTATTTCGTGTTCTTTATGTTGAGGATATTTTTCTTTTAAATATTGGCTTATACTAACATCATCGAGTAATGGAAATTTAACTATTTGACAACGCGAAACAATAGTAGGCAATAATAATTCAGGATTGCTCGATATCAGAATAAAAACAGTATAGGCAGGAGGCTCTTCGAGTACTTTAAGTATTTTATTAGCGGTAGCTGTGTGCATTCGCTCCGGTTGGTATATAACAATTACCTTGTATTTAGCTTCGTAATTTTTTACACTTAGTTTATTTATAATTTCCAGCGATTCGTCGGCATATATGATAGGTTGTCCTTTGTCTTCAGCAACAATTTGGTACCAATCTGACGATTTAAAATAGGGGCGAGTTAATACAAAGTCGCGCCAATCGTTGATAAAATCGTCGCAAACAGCCGATGTTTTATTCCCTTTGTAAATAGGGAATACAAAATGTAAATCGGGATGAATAAGATGATTATATTTATGACAAGACGAACAAGTGTTACATGAATCATCATTATGTGGCTTATGACAGTTAATATATTGAGCAAAAGCGATGGCAGTAGCTAACTTGCCTACACCTTCAGGACCTGTAAATAAAAGTGCATGAGGAATTTTTTCCTGACGAGCAATGTAGGTTAATCGTTGTTTTATAAAGGTTTGTCCTACAATTTCAGCAAAAGTCATAACTATTAATTTCTTTGCAAATGTAAACGAATTTTGCCAAATTTAAACTTTGTTTATTCATTATGATAAGGTAATCCTTTTATTATTGTAAAGGCTCGATATATTTGTTCGGCAAAAATGAGTCGTATCAACTGATGGTTAAAAGTCATTGATGACAAAGAAATAGAGGTGTACTTTTGCTTAAGCGAACGATGAATGCCATATGCACCACCAATAATAAAAACCAGTCGTTTTTTACCCGAATTTAACCATGTTTCAAGCTGATTGGCAAAACTAATAGAAGTGTAAGTTTTACCTTTTTCGTCTAATAAAACCACCAAATCGTTGGGTTCAATTTTTTTTTCAAAAAGAAGAGCTTCGGCTTGTATTTGTTCTTGAGGTACAAGTTTTCCATGGTTTTTAGGCTCTTGAACAACCTCTATTTCGATAGGGCAAAAATACGAGGTCCGTTTAAAAAATTCGTTAATGCCTTCGTTGATGTATGCACTATCGGTTTTCCCAAAAACAAGCAGGCAAATTTTCATTTATGAATTACAAAAAGCGTGGTCGTTTTTGTTCGTATAGTTTTTTAAGAATAGCGGCTGCGTCTTGGTATTTATTATTTAAAATCATAGCTGCAATAATGTAAGGTTTAAAGCCAGCTTCTTTATATGTAGCAATACGATAACGTTCGAATACCGAAGCAGCAACTTCGCCTTCTTTGCACGAAACACCCGAAATGTCGGCAGGTAAACAATGCATATAAAGTGCTTTACCTTGTTTGGTAAGCTTCATCTTTTCTTCGGTGCATTCCCAATTTTTATATTTAGCATTGTTGGCTAATGCTTCTTTTTCAAGTTCTTTTAAGCCTTCTTTATCGCCTTTTTGGAGTAATTCGGTTCTGCGTTGCATAATGCTAAAGGGTGCCCAACTCTTAGGATAAACGATATCGGCATCTTTAAAGGCTTCGTCCATGCTATTTGTGATGGTAAACTTACCACCGCTATTGGCAGCATTTTTCTTTGCAAGTTCTATTACTTCGGGGATTAAATCGTATCCTTCTGGATAAGCAAGTTCTACTTCCATTCCTAAGCGAGTCATTAAGCCAATGATGCCTTGAGGAACCGATAGTGGTTTGCCATAGCTTGGTGAATAAGCCCATGTCATGGCTATTTTTTCCCTTTAAGATTTTCGAGTGAACCGTAAACATTTTTTAGGTGTAATAAGTCGGCCATGCTTTGTGTGGGATGGTCGATATCGCATTGTAAGTTAATAATACCAGGGCGTGTTGGGAGTACTCCATTTTCGTAACCATCGTCTAATGCTTTGCCAACTTCGAGCATGTAGGTATGTCCTGCTCCTAAGAACATGTCGTCGCGAATGCCAATAATATCGGTTAAAAACGAAATCATATTGGCCGTTTCGCGTACGGTTTCGCCGTGAGCAATCTGCGATTTGCTTTCGTCTAAATCTTGAACTTCTAAACCGAGTAAGTTGCAAGCAGAAGCAAACGAAAATCGCGTACGTGTAGAATTGTCGCGAAAATTGGATATGGCTAAGCCCGAATCAAAAACTTTAGTAGAAATATTTTGATCTCTTAAATATTTCAATGCTTCGGCAACAAGCAAGGTTTGCTTTAGCTCGTCTTCGGTTTTATCCCATGTTAAAAGAAAATCTTTGCCGTAGAGTTGAGTTTTTAAATTTTTTATTTGCTCTAAATAGTTGTCAAATGTATTCATAAGCCATATTTTTAATTATATAACATAAGCAAAAGCTGCATAAAAGGCAGAAGCTGCAACTAAGTCGCTAATAGGCACTTTTTCGTTAGGTGCATGAGCTAAGACTTCGTTTCCAGGACCGAAGCCAATAACGGGAATACCGTAAACTCCATTTATTGTAACACCATTGGTAGAGAAGGTCCATTTATCGACATGTGGTTTTTTATGAAATAAATTTTCGAATGTTTTAATGCCAGCTTGTACTAATGGGTGATTTTCTTCGAGTTTCCAGGTAGGGAAATATTTTTCCATTCCATAACGTAAGCCTGTATATGCTGTTTCTTCATAATATAATACTTCGACTGTTGCGTCCATGTCTTTAACAATTTCTTCGATTTCTTTTACAGCTGTTTCTTTGGTTTCGCCCCAGGTAAGACGACGATCGAGATGAAATTGTGCATAATCGGCAACCGCACAAAGCGAAGGGCTTCCCGATTTAATTTCGGAAATAGTAACGGTTCCTTTTCCTAAAAACGGATCGTAAGCCAAACGTTCATTAAGTTTTTCTATTTCGAGTGCAGCCTTTGCTGCCATATATATAGCATTTTTGCCGCGTTCGGGTGCACTGCCATGGCACGATAAACCTTTAAATTTTACTACTATTTCCATTCTACCACGATGTCCGCGATATATATTAAGGTTAGTAGGTTCGGTAGAAATAACAAAATCGGGACGAAGTTTTTCTTCTTCGATTAAATATTTCCAGCACAAGCCATCGCAATCTTCTTCCATAACGCTACCTACAACGTAAAATGTGAGATCTTTGTCAAAACCTAGTTCTTTTAATATTTTACCAGAAGTTACTGCAGCAGCTGGACCTCCCTCTTGGTCAACACTTCCACGTCCATGAACATAGCCATCTTTTATTTCGCCCGAAAAAGGATCAAAATTCCAATTGTCGATATTGCCAACGTCAACGGTATCCATATGCCCATCGATAACAAGTTTTCTTTTACCATTTCCAATGCGTCCTATTACATTGCCAAGTCCATCGATTCGTACTTCGTCGAAGCCTGCTTCTTCCATTTGGCGTTTTAGCTCGAGCTGAACTTCTTTTTCTTGCATACTGGTCGATTTTATCTTTACCAGCTTTGAAAGATTGTTAGCCGTATAATCTCTATATTTTTCGGCTAAAGCATTAATTTTTGAAAATATATCTTCCATTACTAAATTAATTAAAAGGGACACAAAGTTAAAACATATTTTAATTCAATAACTGATATTTTTCAATATTTTATATTTTTTTGCTATTCAATATGGTTTGGTTGGGTTTTGAAAGTAGAAGTTTAATTTTAGTAATAAAAATAAAACAAGTAAGAGATTTTAATACTTCCCATACTGAAATTTAGCTGCTTAACTAATTAAGCAACCAAAAGTTTTAATTTTATTAAAAAATAATACAAAAATTAACCGTTAACCACTTCTTTAATTTCGGGTATTTCGCGACGTATTGCTTCTTCGACGCCGTTTTTTAAGGTCATTAAACTATAAGGACATGCACCACATGCTCCTTGCAGGCGTACTTTAACAGTTAAGTCATCGGTTACTTCAATCAATTCGATGTCGCCACCATCGTCTTGGAGGTAGGGTCGAAGTTGTTCAATTATTTCAGCTACTTTAATATCAATTTCTTGTTTGTTCATAATAATTTTATTTATATTTAATTTCTACTTTTTTGGTTGGTTCTTGTTTATTACGTTCTTCGAGCGATTTTAATAAATTATTGCATAGTATTCTGAATGCTTCGCCTTCGGGGCTATGTGCATTAACAACTGGTTTGCCGTGATCGCCCGATTCACAAATACTTTGTACTAGCGGAATTTGTCCTAACAGGGGGACGTTAAATTGTTGAGCCATGCGCTCGCCTCCTCCCTTACCGAATATATAATACTTGTTATTAGGCAATTCGGCAGGAGTAAACCATGACATATTTTCGATGATACCTAATACGGGAACGTTGATTGATGGATTGCGAAACATGCTGATACCTTTGATGACATCGGCAATGGCTACCTCTTGAGGAGTTGTAACAATAGCAACTCCTGTAACAGCAACGGTTTGAACGAGTGTAAGATGTATATCACCCGTTCCTGGTGGCATGTCAATTAATAATACATCGAGTTCACCCCATTCGGTTTGTTCGATCAATTGCTTAAGAGCACTGGTTGCCATTGCGCCACGCCAAATAAGTGCTTGGTTAGGGTCTACAAAAAAACCGATACTTAACACCTTAACGCCATATTTTTCTAGAGGTTTAATAAGTTCTTTACCATCAACTACCGATACTTCGGGCTTATCGTTTTCTAAACCGAACATTTTAGGCATAGAGGGTCCATAAACGTCGCCATCGAGCAAACCAACTTTATAGCCATTCATAGCTAATGCTACGGCTAAATTGGCTGTTACGGTCGATTTACCAACGCCGCCTTTTCCTGACGCTATAGCTACAATGTTTTTTACTCCGTTTAGTCCATTATATTGTTTAACTTTAATTTCTGGAAATTGGTTTTCGACTTTTATTTGTTGGCTATTGCTTAGTTTTATTTTTAGTAATTCTTCAACATTACGTTTAATGGTGTTTGCAAACGGATCGACTGGTTTTTTATAAAGTAAAACAATTTGAATTTGGTCGTTTTTTATTTCTATTTCGGATACAATGCCAGCGTCGACAATGTTTTGCTTTAGTTCAGGATGAATAATGGCTTTCAACCATTCTTTAATTTCGTCATGCATAAATGTTTTTTTTGCAAAAGTACAAAATATTATTTAGACTAATTCTGTATTGGGGTCCCAAAAATATGTTAAAAAATCTTTTATTTGGTTGTTTTCAATTGGAATCCCTTCGGCAAGTAATTTTTGTTCCATTTCGTCAGGTGTAGAAAAATGTGCTTTACCCGTTAGTAAACCTTTTCGGTTTACAACTCTATGGGCAGGTACGGGTGGGTGTATGCCATGCGATTGATTCATAGCCCAACCCACCATGCGTGCCGACGACTTACTTCCCAAAAACTTAGCAATTGCGCCATAAGTGGTTACTCTTCCGTAGGGTATAAGTCGTACAATTTCGTAAACCCTTTCGAAAAAAGATTCATTTCTGAATAGAGGGTCGGAGATATTGTTCTTCAATTTGATCGAATTCTTCATCGGATAGTTCAACTAATTCTTTTTGGGGTTTTGACCATTGTATATAGGTAATGTTTTTACCCTGTTGCAAAAATAGCGACTCATAATAAGTTGTAATAGGCGGTAAATGGTTGAGCCATGGTGTATGATAAACATTATCGGAATGGGCTAAAATGGTTACATTATTTTTTATAAGTAATTGAAAGGTATATTGATATAAAAATAAAGAATCGGTTTTTAAATGCAAAACGGCATTCTGTTTTAATATATTAAAATATTTATTTTGATAATACGAGGAAGTTAAGCGTTTTTTGGTCCATTTTTTTTTGGGTTGTGGATCAGGGAAAGTAATCCATATTTGGTCGATTTCTTCTTTATTAAAAAAATTTTCGATGAGTTCAATTCTGGTTCTTAAAAAAGCTACATTTGTTAAATTATGCTGTAATGCATATTTGGCACCCACATACATGCGTGCACCCTTAATATCAACACCGATGTAATTATTATGTGGGAAGGCAGAACTTAAGCCAATGGTATATTCGCCCTTGCCACAACCTAATTCGAGTATAATAGGGTGTTGATTATTAAATACACGTTGATTCCACTGACCTTTAAATTCAAAAGCATCTTCTTTGGCAATGGGAGGTTGAAAAACATTACTAAAATGACGCATTTCAGCAAATCGAGCGGTTTTATTTCTACTCATGCCTTCTATTTTAAAGGTTCTATACGAATACCAACATCTTCGATATGTTCTAATTTTTCGGTTCGCATGGCTTGTTCTAGTTTAAATGTGTAAGTACCGCTATAAGGGAAAAGTACATTCGATTTATACAGAAATTTGTTAAAATATAAATCGCCTAAATTGCTTTTGCCATACCATTTTCCTTTTTCGTCGGCAAGAATACAATTAACGGTATCTCTTAACTCATTACCTTTAGGCGAAATAACGGTAATGAACATATAAAGATTGCGGCGTGCATAAAGACCATTGTTTCGAATATTAATGAATATTTTATATGGGTTTAATGTGTCGGTTATATTTACTTTAAATTGTAAAATATTTTTTCGATCCCATGTTTTATGAGGAATGTTCTGGTTTTTTTCATAAAGAGCATTATCCGAACACGAATAAAATATAACGACAAAAAAACAAAATAGGATTAAAGTCCATTTTATGTTTTTTAAATTTAAAAATGAACTTAATTGTAAAAAATGCTCGCACTGAGCTTTTGAAAATATGAATTTTGCAAGCAATAATGTTTTAGATAGCTTTTTATGTGAATAAAACATTTATGGTATTTTTTTATCACAAATGTACACGAAAATTTTCATCTGTAATTATTTTTTTATTTTAAATTTAGTCTCGTCAATAAAAGGAGATTTAATATGCTATTTGAACAAATATTTTAGGAATAAGAAAAGAAAGTAAAACATGATTTTTAGTTATTAGCTATAAGATATGGTTTTAATTAAATATAATTAAAAAAAACGAATAAAATCAATTAAATTTTTGTTCTCATTTTCTATCAATTACTTGATTTTTGTTAATCTTTGTTTTACATTTGTAACATCGACAAAGTAAAATGCTTGTCAGGCATTGCATAAAAGCTCTTTTTAGCTTACAAAACTGTAAGTGAAAGGGCGGAGCTGCATAAAGAGGTAAAAGAACAAAAAAGTTTACAAAAAATTATAAGTCCATTTGATAATTTGTAATATTTCTTTAACTTTGCAA